>JAJPJP010000156.1 GCA_021324175.1 Chitinophagia bacterium | reverse complement strand
TTTAATCCCAACCACTCGTATCCACCGGTTTCCCATCTTTGTCTGTGATCTGTCCATCTTTGTCGATCATCATTCCTTCTTCCAGTTTTCTTTTCTTGCTTCCTTTGCTCACTTCGCCATTGACATCGACCTTTCGGCCGTTCGTGCAAGTCATTGCTGAGTCCAGGGAAGTCCATGCGTTATTTTTGACGATCATCATTTTACCATCTTTCATTGTCATGAGTCCGTCTTTCATTGCAGGCTTTGACGCCATAGCGGAAGTATCCGTAGCGGCAGGTGACGCAGTAGACGTATCTCCAGAACTTGTCGACGACTTGGAGCTATCGCTATTACAGGCAAAAGCCACGCATGCAATTGTCAGCAGCAACAATAGTTTTTTCATAAATTGTGTTTTTAGTTATTAAATGTCGCCAAATTTACATCATTTCCTCTCATGAAAACCCGATCAATTTTTGTATTGGTCATGCACTGTTTGTCTTTGTTTCGTGTAAGAGGCACAAGGAACTATTCCAATTTATCCCTTCCGATCATTCCAATATTCATTTCGACAACAAGATCACCGAAAATGACAGCATCAACCCCTTTGATCTCCCCAATATGTATAATGGGGGCGGAATAGGGATTGGCGATTTTAATAATGACGGCCTGCCGGATATTTTTTTTTCCGGCAACCAGGTCCCCTGCAAACTTTATCTCAACAAGGGGAATTTCAAGTTTGAAGATGTGACTGAAGCGGCGGGAGTGGGCGGCGACGGCAGATGGTGCCGCGGAGTTTCGGTCGTTGACATCAATAACGACGGCCTTCCGGATATTTACGTCTGTGCTACAATTGCCAGCGAAGGAAAGAAGAGGCAGAACCTTCTTTATATTAACCAGGGCGTGAACAGCAAGGGGATTCCTGTTTTCAAGGAGATGGCAGAAGAATACGGTCTGAATGATACCTCCTACTCCACCATGGCTTATTTTTTTGATTACGATAATGACGGGGATCTCGATGTTTATATTGCGGTGAACCAGATGGAAGATGACAAAAATCCTTCCGTTTACCGGCCCAAGATTACGGACGGCTCTTCTCCAAGCACCGGACGCCTTTACCGAAATGACTGGGACCCCAGACTGAAGCATCCTGTCTTTACAAACGTTTCAAAAGAGGCTGGCATCACGATCGAAGGTTACAGCCATAGCGCAACGATTGCCGATTTCAACAGGGATGGCTGGGAGGATATTCTTGTTGCCAACGATTTCCTTTCCAACGATGTGCTTTACATCAATAATCATAACGGAACTTTTACGGACAGGTCTGCCGAATTTTTCAAGCATACATCAGCCAACGGGATGGGACAGGACGTCATCGATATCAACAATGACGGTCTCGCAGACGTAGTAGAAATGGATATGGATCCCGAAGACAATTATCGAAAAAAAATGTTGATGCCGGGATACAACTACCAGAATTATGTCAATAATGACTCTTTCGGATATCAATATCAGTATGTGCGCAATTCGCTTCAGCTCAACATGGGGCCACGGGTCGGAAAGAATGATTCCCTGGGGGCTCCTGTGTTTGGCGATATCGGATATTTCTCGGGAATTTCTTCCACGGATTGGAGCTGGGCACCGGTAGTTGCTGATTTTGATAACGACGGATTGCGCGATATTATCATCACCAATGGCTATCCGAAGGACATCACGGATCACGACTTCATTGCGTTCCGCGAAAAATCGTTCCTCTATACGTCAAAAAAAGAGGTATTGAGCAAGATTCCGCAAGTAAAATTGAAGCATTATGCTTTCCGTAATATTAACGGCACCAAATTTACCGACGTATCCAACGACTGGGGGCTTTCAGAAGCATCCTTCGCCAACGGTGCCGCCTATGCGGATCTTAACAATGATGGCAAACTGGATCTGATCATCAGTAATATCAATGACGAAGCATTTGTTTATAAAAATAACTCCGATGATCATTCAAACTATCTCAACGTGAAATTAATCGGTGATTCTTTGAATCGAAACGGACTTGGCACCTGGATTGAAATCTATTACGACGGGAAGCAACAGGTCTATGAGCAATCTCCATACCGCGGTTATCTTTCCACCGTGCAATTAGATCCGCATTTCGGGCTGGGAACAATTTCGAAGATCGATTCCGTCATTGTGAAATGGCCGGACCAAAAAAAGCAAGTGTTGTTAGACGTTGATGTTAACCAGTCACTGACGGTCGATCATAAAAACGCAAATAGATCGTATAAGTGGGGGGACCAGATGAAGGCTGGCAGGCCATTATTCAAACCGATCGAAGATTCCTCAAGAATAAATTACCATCATCAACAGAGAGATTTAATTGATTTTAACACACAGGTTCTATTGCCGCATAAGTTTTCCGAATACGGGCCGGCAATGGCTGTCGGCGACATTAATGGAGACGGTCTAGATGATATTGTCATCGGCGGAACAGGCAGCGAGCCAACTACAATCCTGTTGCAGCAAAAAAACGGGACGTTTATCACTAAACATGATCTTCCCGGCCAGCAAAAAAAATGCTGGGATGACATGGGTATCACCCTCTTTGACGCTGATAACGACGGCGATCTCGACATATATATAGCCAGTGGTGGTTACAAGTACAGTCCCAACAACCCGGCATATGAGGATCGGCTTTATATAAACGATGGGAAGGGAAATTTTACTTTGGATACAACTGCCTTACCGAGGAATGCAATCAGCAAATCATGCGTGCGAGCCATTGACTACGACCATGACGGAGATCTTGATCTTTTTGTGGCTGGTCGCGTCTCACCATGGAACTACCCGCAAGCTGTCTCATGCGCGATCTACAGAAACGATACAAAAAATGGCAAGGTGAAATTTACCGATGTAACGGCAACAATTGCAAAACCCCTGCTGAATATTGGAATGGTGTGTGATGGAATTTGGACTGACTTTGATAACGACGGTTGGCCAGATCTCTTGCTGGCGGGCGAATGGATGCCGTTAAAATTTCTAAAAAACGATCACGGTCAGTTTAAAGACGTTTCAGCAATGTCGGGAACCGGCGGCCAAATCGGCTGGTGGAACAGCATCGTCGCCGGAGATTTCGACAATGACGGAAAAATCGACTACGTGGTCAGCAATCTCGGGGAAAATTCTTTTTATAAAGCCACCGACAAATACCCGGTATCCGTATATGCAAAGGATTTTTATAATCAGGGAATCACACAATGCATGATCACTTCCTATTTAAAGGACAGGCAGGGCGGCGAAATGAAAGAATTTCCTTCAGAGTCGCGTGACGATCTTATTTCGCAATTGCCATTTCTCAAAAGCAGGTTTCTGACCTATAAGAAATTTGCGACGACGACCTTCGATCAGTTATTTACACCAAAAGAACTTGAAAATTCGGTAAAATACTCTGCGAATAATTTAAAAAGCTCGCTACTAAGAAATAACGGTAACGGTACTTTCTCGATGGAACCACTTTGTGATTTTGCACAATTTTCCGCGATCAACGGGATGGTCGTTGATGATTTTGACGGCGACGGGAACCTCGATATCTGCATGAACACAAATAATTTTGGGACGGTACCTTCATTCGGAAGATATGATGCCCTCAATGGATTGCTGCTCAAAGGCGACGGTAAAGGAAACTTTACCCCAATGTCTATTGAACAAAGTGGAATTTTTATTCCCGGGGACGGCAGGGCGCTTGTAAAGCTTCGGACAGGCGACGGAAAATATCTGCTTGCCGCAACCCAGAACAAAGGGGCGTTGAAAGTTTTCGAATTAAACAGGAATTTCCACTTTCTGTCACTGAATGCCGACGATGTCAGTGCATTCATCCAATTCAAGGATGGGAAGAAACAAAAATTCGAAACGGGCTATGGAAATTCGTTTTTATCCCAGTCTGCAAGATTTTTAATCATTAACGAGCTGATGTCTTCCATCCAGGTTACCAATGCCAAAGGGGTAGTCAGGACGGTCACTCCTTGAATAAAAAATACCCAATCAATATAGGCGGATAAAGGCTCCGGGAGCGCAAACTCGCCAGCGCACGGACGTGAAAAAAAGGGCAGCCTTATTCAAATGAAGACAAATTATGTGTCTTTTTGCCAAGTAATCGCTTCCTTAGCCTCCCGCTGTGGCCGATTCGCTACTTTTGCAAGTCTGTCTATGACGAAGTTTTTGGAAAATAAGT
>JAJPJP010000092.1 GCA_021324175.1 Chitinophagia bacterium | reverse complement strand
GCATCCATTTGCATAATCTATCATGTGTAGGTTTATGCTTTTCAGCGATATGCTGTTTTTTGCAATGGTCTGCAGACCTATCCAGCGGAGAGGGAGGGATTCGAACCCTCGGTACAAGTTTAAGCTCGTACAACGGTTTAGCAAACCGGCCCTTTCGGCCACTCAGGCACCTCTCCGTTTATGGGAGCCAAAAATAATCATTAATTCGTGTTATCTCAAAATGGCCATTGATTTTTGCCGTGACAGCCAAAATGAAAAAACTCGTCCACCTGTGAACGAGTTCTAGTATTGTTGGTAGCGAAAAACTTACATCGCTTCAAGTTGGACCTTTTGTTGGAGTTCCGTAACGTTTTCACGGAAAAGACTGTCTGTATCCATCAGATCTTTGACCGTCTGGCAGGAATGAATGACTGTCGTATGATCTCTGCCGCCAAAATGTTCTCCAATTGTCTTCAGGGAATTCTTAGTAAACGCCTTGGCGAGAAACATGGTGATCTGCCGTGCCTGGACTATTTCCCGTTTCCGGGTTTTTTGCAGCAACTTGTCGTAAGGAACGTCGAAAAACTCACAAACCATTCTCTGAATGGTCTCGATGGTAATCTCCTTGCTGTTGGTCTTCACGAAGTTCCGAAGCACTTTCTTTGCCAATTCCAAATCAATTTCTCTTTTGTTGAGCGAAGATTGTGCCAAAAGGGATATCAAAGCGCCCTCCAATTCGCGCACGTTGCTGCTGATATTGTAAGCCAAATATTTAACGACTTCTTTTGGCATGTCCAATCCATCATTCTTCATTTTCCTTTCGAGGATTTCTATACGCGTTTCGTAGTCAGGTACTTGCAGGTCTGCGCTGAGCCCCCATCGAAAACGGCTGAGCAGACGCTCCTGCAGACCTTCAAGATCTTTAGGAGATTTGTCAGAAGTAAGAATCAGTTGCTTACCGGATTGATGCAAGTGATTAAATATGGCAAAGAAAGCATCCTGGGACTTTTCGGCACGATTGAAAAACTGCACATCATCTAATATCAGAACATCTATTAGTTGGTAAAAATGAATAAAGTCGTTGACCGCATTATTACGGCTATGATCAATGAACTGGTTGATAAATTTTTCCGAGCTGACATAAAGCACCACTTTATTATGATGGGTCCGCTTAACTTCGTTGCCGATGGCCTGGGCCAGGTGCGTTTTTCCAAGACCGACGCCCGCGTAAATAACCAGGGGATTAAATGAGTTGCCGCCTGGCTTTTCAGCGACAGTTTTCCCTGCGCGCCGAGCAACGCGATTGCAGTCACCCTCAATGAACGAATCGAAAGTATAGACCGGATTCAGCTGCGCATCGATATGCATCTTCTTCAGACCCGGGATTACAAATGGATTTTTTACCGGGTTACTGATAACCAACGGAAAATCCATTTCATTGTTCGCATAAGTTTTGTAACCATGGCCGGGTATGTCAGTCGTAACAGGTTTATTTTGATTATTACCGCTATCCACCATTATGCGGTACTCAAGCCGTGCATCTTTGCCCAACAAACGCCGAAGGGTTTTAGCCAGTAGTGAAACGTAATGTTCTTCCAGGTATTCGTAAAAAAATTGACTGGGCACCTGGATGACCAGTATATTGTTTTTCAATTCCACCGGCCTGATTGGTTCAAACCACGTTTGATAATGCTGCCATTCTACAATGTCTTTGATTATATCTAGGCAATTATTCCAAACTTTTTCAAACGATTTCGCCATTAGTAGTTAAGCAGTTTTATAGATCAAATATTTTCAAGATATTATCGTCCGGGCATCTTCAAAGTAAACGTGATTAAAAATCATGCAGGGCAACGAATATCAAAATTTTTTATTGAAAAAAAAATTTTTTATTAAGACCTTTTTTACTCTCGATTCACGACGTGAATCGCGTTAAAATTGTCCCCTAAATTTTTTGATGAATTCCATTATTTATCTCATTCATCCACCGCATGTAAGATGTAAAATATCAAACTTTCCGCCTTTGTCTTTTTTGCAGCCCTTGATCAGAATCAGAATTTGAATTGCTTCTGTGGTAAGTTGATTTCTGATTTTCATCATTAAGGGAACGGATATAGCGAGAACCACTTCACAGGATGTGAGAACTAAGCGATTCGTTTGAAGATACAATTTTTTTCCCGGTGATTTCAAGTTTTAAAAAGAAAAATATTTTTTAATTTACGAGACATGTTTTTAGGATAACTACCTGACGCCATGCAAAAAACTGTCCAACTGACAATCCTTCCTTCTGAAGCGGCACAGCCTGAACTTGTCAGGCAGTATGTCGCCAAGTCCGTTGGCGTCCATCTTCACGAGATTTCAGGTTACCATATACAAAAGCGTTCGATCGACGGAAGAGGCAGGCAGCCTAGGGCGGTTTTGACTATAAGAGTCTTTATCGGTGAAAGATTTGAAGAAGAAAAACCTGTTATCATTCGATTTCCGGACGTCAGTCACGCCAAAAGAAAAGTGATCATCATCGGAGCAGGGCCGGCAGGGCTTTTTGCTGCTCTTAGATTAATCGAACGTGGAATAAAGCCGGTTCTCATTGATCGAGGAAAAGAGGTGCGAGCTAGGAGAAGAGACATCGCGATACTAAATCGACAGGGACTCATTAACCCCGATAGCAATTATTGCTTTGGGGAAGGGGGCGCAGGGACATACAGCGATGGCAAATTATATACGCGAAGCGACAAACGGGGCGATGTCCGTCGGATCCAACACTTATTTGTGCAGTTTGGAGCTACAGCTGATATTCTCACTGAAGCGCATCCTCATATCGGCACGAATAAACTGCCGAGTATAATCAGTGCAATGCGGATGCAGATAGAATCCAGCGGAGGCATAGTTCATTATAACAAAAAGCTTGTTGATTTTTCGATCAATGAAGGAATTATAAAAATTATCAAAACCTCGGACGGAGATATGCTGGAAGCAGCAGCCGTGATCCTCGCAACAGGTCATTCGGCTAGAGATATATTTCAATTACTTGAGCAAAAAAAAGTACATATCGAATCAAAACCCTTTGCGCTCGGTGTGAGAATTGAACATCCACAAGAACTCATCGATCGGATCCAGTACCACACCATAACTCGAAATATCCACCTTCCTCCCGCATCCTATCGCATTTCTGAGCAGATCGGTGGGAGGGGAGTGTTTTCCTTTTGCATGTGTCCAGGAGGCATCATAGCTCCTGCGTCCACAAACGCGTGTGAATTGGTAGTTAACGGATGGTCGCCATCTAAGCGAGATAATCCATTCGCGAATTCAGGTATGGTTGTAAGTATTGACAATAATATTGCGCTGACATACTTAAAGAAAGAACAGAAAAAAATACGCTTCAGCGACGGCCTTTTGCTCATGGAATTTCAACGCGCGATTGAGGAAAAAGCGTTCGCCGCGGGGGGAGGAAAATTTGTCGCCCCCGCGCAACGAATGACGGATTTTGTGGCAGGCACTCATTCAGGATCATTGCCAGCTTGTTCCTATATTCCAGGCGTTCGCGAATCGGCGCTTCGTGAAGTGTTGCCCGACGTGGTGTACGAAACGCTTCGTCAGGCTTTTGTCGATTTTGGCAAAAGGATGAAGGGATATTTTACTGATGAGGCCCTGGTAGTAGCAGCGGAATCGCGGACGTCCTCTCCTGTTCGCATACCTCGCGATCCTCATTTGCTACACCATCCGGAGATCCAGAATCTTTATCCATGCGGCGAGGGACCGGGATATGCTGGCGGCATTATGAGTGCCGCCATGGATGGAGAGAGGATTGCGTCGCTGGTGGCTGATAAGTTCTCGTGAATTAATCTCTGGCTTCCTCCGCATTCAAACAACTGTCCCGAATTAAACGGGCGCCTAACTGGTCGTCGTTCTTTTTAGCCTTGTGAGCAAATTTGTAGCCTATATTTGATCATTAAACAATTGACCGCATGAATGTCCTCGAAGTAAAAAACCTTAAAAAGTATTTCGCCACACAGAAAGCAGTCGATGATATCAGTTTTGAACTAAAGAAAGGGTCGATTTTCGGACTGCTTGGCCCAAATGGAGCAGGTAAGACGACCTTGATCCGAATGATCACAGGCATTTTTTATCCTGATGAAGGAGAAATATACCTTGAGGGGGAAAAATTTGATCCTAACAACGACGCACTCAAGATCGGCTATATGCCAGAAGAGCGAGGCTTATATAAAAAAATGAAAATCGGCGACCAGGCGGTCTTCCTCTCCCGTCTCAAGGGACTAAGCAAGGGCGATGCGATTGCAAGTGTGAAGGAATGGTTTATAAAATTCGAAATGCAAAGTTGGTGGAACAAAAAAATTGAGGACCTCAGCAAGGGGATGGGGCAAAAGCTGCAATTTGTCATCACGGTACTTCACCGGCCGAAACTCATTATCCTTGATGAGCCATTCAGTGGCCTTGACCCCGTAAATGCCAACCTGATCAAGGACGAAATATACGCACTGGCTCAGAAGGGAGCTACGATCATCTTCAGTACTCATAGAATGGAGCAGGTCGAGGAGATATGCGATCATATCATTCTCGTCAATAAAGGGAAAAAAATTGTAGATGGAAGCGTTTCGGGGGTAAAACAACAATTCAAAGAAAATCTTTTTGAAATTGGATTTGAAAATGCTTCCGGCTCGCTATCATCTCCGGCTTTCACGCTTATCGGAAAGAGAGATCGTCATATCGTTGTTAAAATAAATGAAGGATACCGCTCAAACCAGGTCCTTCAGTTTTTCATCCAGCAGGGCGTGGAAATCCTGTCTTTCACCGAGTTGCTGCCCTCACTGAACGACATTTTCATCAAGCTGGTTGAGGGCACTCCCCTTGCAAGGCAATTTCAACCTGTTATGGCATAATTTTATTAAAATGAATAAGATCCTGATCATTTTTCAAAAAGAATATCTTACCCGAGTCAAAAATAAAACCTTCATCATTTCCACGTTCTTATTACCAATTCTGATCGTGACGTTTATCGGAGTGACTGCCTACCTCGCGTCCCATAATACAGAAAAGACAACAATTGTAGTCAATGACGTAAGCGGCGATTTTGCGAACAATCTCAAAAGCGACACCTCCCAGGTATCTTTTGTCTACGACAATGCGGCAAATGCTGATAATTTCGCCCAGAAAGGCTACAAAGCAGTCCTGATCATCCCAAAATATGACAGTGCGAAAAAAGATACAATTCGGCTGGTATCAGAAAAAGAGTTGGGCTTGTCAACGCAGGAATATGTGAAAAATCAACTTGGCTCAGCTTTGCAGAAAAAACTTTTTAAAGAAAAGAAATTTGACAAACCTTCAGTCGATTCCATATTGCAGACATCCGTCACGGATGTCTACGAATTCAATGCTTACAAGCAGAAGGAAGGTCAAATTCAACAATCTAATTTCTGGGCGGCGTACGGAATAGGCTTTACCAGTGGCATGGTTATATATATTACGCTCATGATTTATGGCATGATGGTAATGCGGGGCGTAATGGAAGAAAAGACTAACCGAATTGCGGAAGTAATGGTTAGTTCAGTCAAACCCTTCCAGATGATGATTGGAAAGATTACTGGGATTGCGGCCGTTGGTCTCACTCAGTTCCTGATGTGGGTTGTACTTATTATAGTTCTCTTGTCCGCGGCGGGAGTTTTCTTGCCTCATGAAACACTGCACCAGGTTCAGCAGACGGCAACAAATATGCATGGAAATGGCTCCGTTCAAGCCGGCGAGACGGCCTCAAAACTGGACGAGGTGACACGAGCTTTCGCCGGCACCAAGTGGATTCTAATTGTATTTTGCTTTTTATTCTACTTTACAGGTGGATACCTTTTTTACGCTTCACTATTTGCTGCTGTCGGAAGCGTCGTAAATGAAGATGCACAGGAGGCCCAGTCTCTTACCCTACCTCTCACCATGCCAATTATTCTGTCTTTTGTCGTTATGACGACTTCCATTTATACCCCTTCGAGTGGACTTTCAGTGTGGGCAAGCATAATACCATTCAGCTCACCCATTATCATGATGTCAAGGATACCATTTGGTGTGCCGGGCACTGTGCCGTGGTGGCAGCTTGGGCTTTCGATGGCGATGCTTGTCGCAGGGTTCTTGTTTACCGTCTGGCTTGCCGGAAAAATCTATAGGACCGGCATTCTGTTGTATGGAAAAAAGCCTACGTGGCGGGAAATGTTGAAATGGGCATTGCGTAAATGATTGCAGGAAATGAATTCATCCGGAATCGAAAAATATGCGCGTGAGAAGAATCATATCGCTAATTGCAACTACCTGCTTTGCGTTTGGGGCAAATTCGCAGGTCCTCATTCAGCGGGACCAGGTAATAGAAAAGATGGTTGCTGAAGTTAGTTCCGACACCCTGAGGACATACATCACGAAACTCGTAAGTTTCGGGACGAGGCATACGCTCAGCACGACTTCCGATTCAAGACGAGGAATAGGCGCTGCACGTGAATGGATCATGTCGAAATTCAGGAATTTTGCGGCTTCCAACCGGAATCTTTCGGTTGAACTTGATAAATGGATCCTCCCTCCGGATGGAAGACGTATTGATGTGAATGCTGATATGGGAAATGCGATGGCCATTCTGCGCGGAACAGACACCGCAGACAAGAGAATCTTTATCATCAGCGGTCACATGGATAGCCGGGTAAGCGATCCGCTCAATCGCTTGTCAGATGCGCCGGGCGCTGACGACGATGGCAGCGGCACTGCAGCGGTAATTGAGTGCGCTCGAGTGATGAGCGGTCATTCATTTCCCGCAACAATAATATTCGTTGCTTTTTGCGGCGAAGAGCAGGGTTTGTTTGGTGGACAACATCTCGCTGAAAAGGCAACGCAAAATAATTGGGATATTGAAGCTCTCCTAAACAATGATATCATTGGAAGCAATAACAGCAGCGAGACAAATATCATTTCCAATAACCAGGTCAGAATATTTAGCGAAGGATTGCCTGCCTTCGATCTGGAGAAGAAAGCGGCAGCGATTCGTTTTAGCGGACTGGAAAATGACGGTGCATCCCGCCAGCTTGCCCGGTATGTGAAGGAGATGGGTGAACGATACATCCCCAACCTGGATCCTGTCCTGATTTACCGTGCCGACCGGTTTCAACGTGGCGGTGACCAGGTACCGTTTATCCAGCATGGGTATGCAGCAATACGAATAACGGAAATGAATGAAAATTACACTCGGCAGCACCAGGACATCCGGACCGAAAAGAATATCCACTATGGGGACCTTCCCGATTATATCGACTACGAATATCTAAGAAAAAATGCGGCGCTAAACCTTGCGACGCTTGCTAACCTGGCCAAGTCTCCTTATCCTCCCCTCGAACCAAAAATTGAGCTTGGCCAAACCAGCCTCGGGAACTTCACCTCGCTGCGATGGAAGCCGCCGCTCGAAGGAAAGGTCAAAGGTTATTATGTTTTGATGAGAGAGACTACTTCAGCGCAGTGGCAGACCAAAACCTTCACGGCCGACACGGAAGTCCGGCTGCCATTTTCCAAAGACAATTATTTCTTTGCTGTTCAGTCAGTCAGTGAAGAAGGCAACGAAAGCCTGCCGGTCGTCCCGGGCATGAGCCGTTAGACACTCACAATGTTAAATTTCCAAAATTCTTCTTCGTGCATGCAACATTTTACGAACCGTATCGTACTTTTATACGAATTGCATCGTATATAATCAATTTTCAATTTTGCTCGCATGTCGGTCCGTTTTAATTCAGGATATGCCTTCATCGCTCTGGTGCCGCTCGCCATTGCGGCCGTTTCTATTGCATGGCAGCAGTCCGATATAAGCGACAGGAAAAAAGTTGGACGCGTCGTTCAAGATACAGTTGCTCCGGGGCACAAGCCATATAAAGAAGACCGGGACAGCCGCCGCGATGATAAGGATCTCGATAAGGCAATGAATAAACTTGATAAAGCGCTGGAAAAGGCAGCCCAGCACCTTGAAAATATCAATTGGAAGGAAGTGGAGGAAGAAATAAAATCTTCTACGGAGGAGGCAACTAATCAATTGGAACAACACCAGATCGATGTGGGACATTTGCGGCAAAAGTTAGATGAAGTGATGAAAAATATTGACCTGGACAAAATCAGGAAAGGGACAGACCGGGCGATGAAGCGGGCTGCTGAATCGATTAATTACGAGGATTTGAATAAAGAGATTCAGCGGAGTCTTGATGAAGCCAAAAGTGAGCTGGACCGGGAAGATATCCAGCGATTCCTTCATGAAGCCGGAAAAGTCAATATGGAGAAGATGCGCGGCGAACTTGAAAATTTAGCGGATGAACTTAAAAAAGCTAAAAATGAATTATTGAAAGAACCTAAGACAATAGAACCTTACTGTGACATGATGGCCTTGATGGAAAGAGATGGATTAATCACGGACAGTAATAATTTCAGTATCGATTACCATGATAACGAATTATACGTTGACGGTAAAAAGCAATCGCGCGATATTTTGGACAAATACAAGCCCTACTTTAAGGGCGGCAAAATCAAACTCATTAAAACGAACGGAAGGTTTACCATAGATACAGACTAAACCTCTCATGTGTAGTAGAAAAACGGGGTTGGTCTCAGCCTCGTTTTTAATTTAAGCATGCCGCCGTTTCCGGACCCTCCGGCAGATTAATTCATTTGTAACATTCTGAGTATTGGGTAGTCATTCTCGTCAGAACCTGTATCATTGTATTCAGGCGTAAATTCGATATTGACCTTAACTCCGGCCTTTTCTTTAACAGCCACATTCGACTTCCTGAGGGACTGGTACCCTTTTTTCTCAAACTGAATATTGACCTGATTTCCGCATAACTGCGTAAAACTGAAATAGCCATCCGCATCGGTTTTGACTTCCTTGGAAATATTCAATCCTGGTACGCTTGCTGAAACAACGACACCCGGTACCGGCTTTTTAGTAACTGCATCGGTTACATAGCCGTGCAGGCAGACCTCAGATTTGCCATCAACACCCTTTGCTGCGAGTGCCAAAGGAACAATAATGGATAAAAGAATCGGGACGCAGATCTTCTTCATAAAACAGTTTTACATATTATTCAATGGTTCTGACAAGGCATCCAAAAATTCATTCCACACCTGCGCGACTATCGCAGAGGCAGGCAAAACCTCATTGATCAATACACTGGATTGGCCGATTTCAAGCTCGCCTTCATCCAAATCCCCTTCAAACATACCCAGCCTCGCACGACCCTTTCCCAATAATTGCCGCAATTCTTCGGTCTGGGCTCCGCGATACTCAGCAGCCTGCACTTTCTTGAAAAAACCATTTTTCATTACCCGTACGGGGACCAACTGTTTGAGTGTCAGCATGGTATCACCCTCCTTGGCGTCAACAACGGCCCGTTTGAATCGTTCATTTGACGAGGCTTCGAAACTGGCCACAAATCGGCTGCCGATCTGAACACCTTCGGCTCCCAATATCATAGTCGCAAGCATCTGTCTGCCGGTTGCAATTCCACCTGCTGAAATTACCGGAATTTTTACATTCCTGCAAACCGATGGTGTTAAAATCAACGTAGTGGTTTCTTCCCGTCCATTGTGTCCGCCGGCCTCAAAGCCTTCCGCAACTATAGCATCGCATCCTGCTTCCTCGGCCTTTTGGGCAAACGTGGTGCTTCCGACAACATGGACTACTGTCAATCCTTCCTTTTTTAATACGCTTGTCCAAGCCATCGGGTTACCGGCTGACGTAAAAACAATTTTTACTTTATGGCTGATTACTACGTTGATTTGCTGCTCGACGTCCCGGTGTATTAAGGGGATATTGACTCCAAACGGTCTGCTTGTTGCTGAACGGCATCTACGGATGTGTTCTTCAAGGACATCTGGAGTCATGCTTCCACTCCCGATAAGCCCAAGGCCGCCCGCATTGCTGACCGCACTTGCCAGTTTCCATCCGCTTGCCCAGACCATACCGGCCTGAACAATCGGATAATCAATACCAAACAGTCGTGTTATCCTGTTTGCAAACGGAGCCACTTGCAGTTTTTTAGTGAAATTAGCGAGAATTATGATGACTCGTAACGGGCGCGGAATCAACTTTCGCCAAGGTCGATTTCAGTATTATCGCCAATATTGAGGCTTCGACTTTCGCCTTTGACCTCGGTGTCGCTGCCAATCAAAGATTCCGTCAGGACTATGTCATGAAGGTTGGCAAATGACCCGATTATGGAATTCTTGATAATCGAATAATTGACCACAGTTCGCTCACCGATAGCCACATTCGGGCCAACGATGGAATTTTTAATATCGCATCCGGCTGCTATGCTGACAGGCTCGATGATGATCGTATTTTCGAATTGGTGCTCCGGCGCGATGTTGCTGCCGAATTTTTTCAACAATTTAGCATTCGATTCAAGGAGGGTTTCTTTTCTGCCGCAATCAAACCAGTTCTGCACTTTGAAAGACTGAAACTTTGCACCGCTTTTGATCATGCATTCGATGGCGTCAGTAAGATTATATTGCCCGTAGCTGGTGATATGCTCGCGCATATTGCTTTCCAGGCAGCTAAACAGGAAACTGGTGTCACGAATCCGGTAGATTCCCACCAGCGCCATGTTCGACTTTGGAATCTGGGGCTTCTCGACAACGCGGGTGATATTACCATGGTCATCGATCTCTGCCACTCCGAAATTTCTCGGATCATCGACCCGCTTAACGCCGAGCAGCGAATGGGGATTGTCGATCACTTCCCTTGCATTGAATTCGCAAATTGTATCGCCCAAGACAATAAAAACTTCATCGTCGGCGACTATGCTTCTCGTGAGAAGAACGGCATGGCCGAGGCCATGTCTTTCGTTCTGGTGTACAAAATGGGTTGTGAGGTCCGGGTATTTATCTTTTACAAAATCGTGGATCTTTTCCCCCAGATATCCAACTATGAAGATAAATTCATTGATACCTGCTTCCTGCAGCTGATCAACAATTATGCTTAAGATGGTTTTGCCCGCCAGGGGGATCAGAGCCTTTGGTTGCGTATAGGTATGAGGCCTCAATTTGGTTCCTGCTCCCGCAACCGGGATAATTGCTTTCATGTTCACTTGTTGGTTACACCATGCTCATGGCAATCGATACATAACTGTCAAACTAACACTAATATCAACAACTTAAAAAAAGCCCGTGAAAATACTGAATTATTTCAACAATATGTCTGCTTGCCTGGCAGCGCTATTATGAATCTGCATATAATATAGTAAACTAAAATAATTTTCTATTGCGCGACCTTTGTGCCAAACGGCCAGAATTTTGGCAAAATCTTCTATAAATTGCTAGAGCCGATTCGATTTTAATCAACAGGATATTTAAATTATCATTGACATGGCACACAGGTTTATCAGAAACACTCCACACCTGCCCGTACGAGACCTCAAAGCAACACTTTCATATTATAGTGACAGACTTGGCTTTACTGATCCCTGGTCATTTGGCGAAAAAGACGGTGGAATTCGCAGGGGTGACCTGCGAATGCTATTTGGAGAAAGTGAATCGTTTACGGACGATATGAATAATGACAGTCATCGTCTGTCCCTGATGTGGTTCGTTGAGAATATTGACGAGGTATATGCCGAGTTTAAATCGCGGAATCTGGAGATTGCCGATGAGTTAAGGGCTCATTCCTATGGTTTAATGGAATTTGCTTTTCGCGATATCAATGGCTATTACATCCGCATAGCGGAACCGATTCCAGGCTCCCAATAGCCTTTGGATTTGTCGTTTTGCCTGGCTGAAATAAGAGGCCTTTCAATTGCTAACATCTTGTACATAGCAGGGTATATCTAATGTCTAGTCATTATATTTGCCACAATTTTTTTCCGCGGTTTCGATAAGTGCGCAGGTTCAGGACCGCAGGTTCCGTTATATCATAAGCTTTGCATGCAAAAAGACAATTTGGTTTTCAACCTCATCAACAAAGAACTCGAACGTCAGCGTCGCGGTATTGAGCTGATTGCTTCGGAAAATTTTGCGTCGCTCCAGGTTATTGAGGCCATGGGCAATGTCATGACAAACAAATACGCTGAAGGATACCCCGGGAGGAGATACTATGGAGGATGCGAGGTTGTTGATGAATGCGAACAATTGGCAATTGACCGCCTCAAAGAAATATTCGATTGCGCTTATGCTAACGTG
>JAJPJP010000208.1 GCA_021324175.1 Chitinophagia bacterium | reverse complement strand
TAACTTGTGCCGGACTTTCCGTCTGTATAGATCATATTGTAGGTGGTGCGCTCGTCGTTTTTTTGGAATACAGCAACATGAATTATGTCTTTGCCTATGAAACTCTTGTCGGCCACTTTGACAACCTTCATCTTTCCCGCTTTCGTAAATGCAATGATGTCGTCGAGATCAGAGCAATCCGCCACAAACTCATCTTTCTTTAATCCGGTTCCGATGAAACCATCGGAACGATTTACGTATAGCTTGGTGTTCGCAATGGCGACCTGCTTAGCCTGGATGGTATCGAACAATTTTACTTCCGTCCTTCGCTCTCTTCCTTTGCCATACTTTGTCAGGAGTCCGTCATAATAGGCAACAGCAAAATCGACCAGGTTGTTTAAATCATATTTCACTTGTTTAATATCCTTTTCCAGCCCTTTTATTTGTTCGTTTAATTCTTCAATGTCAAGCTTGTATATCCTCCTGACCGGTTTTTCAGTAAGTTTGAGCACATCCTCCCGTGCAATTTTTCTTTTCAATTGTTTTGTAAAAGGGACAAATGCTTTTGCGATAGCTTCCAGTACTTTTTCCCAATTTTCATGTTTTTTTTCCAGCTCCTTATAGATTTTTTCTTCGAAAAAAATTCTTTCGAGGGAAGTATAATGCCACTTGTCCTGAAGTTCCGCTAATTTAATTTCAAGCTCACGCCTGAGAAGTTCTTTCGAGCCGTCGACCGAAATTTTCAACAATTCATGAACGCCGAGGAACTGAGGTTTCTGCTCTGATATGACACAAGCATTAGGGGAAATACTTATTTCGCAGTCTGTGAATGCATATAGTGCATCGATCGTTATGTCCGGCGAAATACCGGGAGCAACGTCAATTTGTATTTCGACCTCCGCCGCAGTATTGTCTGTTACTTTTTTTATTTTGATTTTACCCTGATCGTTGGCCCTGATAATTGAATCTATCAGTTGTGAAGTCGTGATCCCATATGGCACGTCTCGCACAATGAGCGTCTTCTTATCGTGTTCTTCAATATGCGATCTCACGCGAACTTTGCCCCCGCGTTTACTGTCGTTATAATTTGTGACATCGATCATCCCGCCAGTCTGGAAGTCTGGATACAAATCAAATTTTTTACCCCTCAGATGCTTTGTAGCCGCGTCGCATAAGTCACAGAAGTTATGCGGCAGGATTTTGGTTGCCAGGCCGACTGCAATTCCCTCCGCACCATGAGCCAGAAGCAAAGGAAATTTCATTGGAAGTGCCACCGGCTCATTCTTACGTCCATCATAACTAAGTTGCCACTCGGTCGTTTTGGAATTGAACGCAACTTCCAAAGCAAATTTAGAAAGTCGAGCTTCAATATACCGGGAAGCAGCGGCTTGATCCCCGGTTCTCACATCTCCCCAATTTCCCTGGGTTTCTATCAGAAGCTCTTTTTGTCCCATGTGCACCAGCGCATCGCCTATGCTGGCGTCGCCATGGGGGTGATATTGCATCGATTGACCGATAATATTCGCTACTTTGTTGAAACGCCCGTCATCCATCTCTTTCATGGCATGCAGAATTCTGCGCTGAACGGGCTTAAGACCATCTTCAATGCCAGGAACGGCCCGCTCAAGGATAACGTAAGATGCATAGTCCAAAAACCAGCTTTTGTATTGTCCTGTAATTCCTGACTCGGTTTGCGTGGTTCCCTCTTCATTTTTTTTAGCCATAATTTCCAATTTGTTTTTAGGACTTGCACAAGCAGCGATAGACTCAAACGTTGCTGGGCGGCAAGATTAATTTTTCCTACCTGATTTTCAATGCTGTCAGTTTTTGCCCATATTGGCTCAGAACGAGCCGATCAATGGTATCGTCGGGATTCTTAAGAAATTCTATTTCCTCACTTTCAAATTTCATAAAAAAAAGGTTCTTTTTTTCAGCATATAGTTCTGTTTTGGCCTGCCCCGTTGCCTGGATCATCAACTGCCCATTTTCTAAAGTGACGTCAAGGATAAAATTTGGACCCAGTCGATATTGACCCACATATGTTTGCAGCGTCGAGGAATCAACATCTATTTCCGCGTGGGGCAGAGGGAAGTCGTAAGGTTGCCCGTTGAGAATCGAATTGATATTCTCAGCAATACGAGATAGCCCGGATGACTGTTTATTTTCAAGAAGAATGATGCAGGTCTGATCCGCCGGCACGCGGGCAATAAAGCTTTCGAAGCCAAAAATGTCGCCTTCATGCATGACTACTTTTTTGCCAAAAGAAGAATCTATGATCCATCCCAGGCCATAATTGTTAAGGAAGGGTGTGAACGCTCGCCGCAGAGAACTGTCCTGTAGGAGCTTTCCTGAGTATAATGCGCGATCCCACTTATACAAATCCCCCAAGGTACTAAAGATCGCCCCCGCGGCATATGTCTCTGTTGAATCAGCGACGGGCGCTTTCAACGCCGTCTTCGCTGTCAGTTTAAAATAACCCGTCGCTTTATCTACGTATTTAAGATTTTTGAAGTCGAAACCGGAATGTCTCATGCCCAGGGGAACAAAAATGCTTTGCCGAAGAACGTCGAAGTATGTTTTCCCTGTAACCTTTTCTATTATGTAGCCCAAAAGGACATAACCTGAATTACTATACTGGTAGGACGTCCCGGGAGAAAAATCAAAGGGCCGGTCTTTAAATGAGTTGATCAGTTCATTGACAGTTACCGGTAGTGTTGCGAGGTGCTGTAGATAAATTTCTCCTGAGGAATAGTTGTGAATTCCCGAAGTATTGGTCAATAGATTCTCGATGGTTATGCTATCCCCATTCGGGAACCCTGGCAAATAAGCTGATAATTTATCACCAAGGGTTAGCCGATGCGCATCTGCGAGCATTAATATCAGTGTTGCCGTAAATTGCCTGGTCAGGGTCCCTATTTCGAAGACCGTATTTGTATCGTTTAGTAATTTCATGCCCACATCACGATAGCCGTATCCTTTTTCCAGCAGGACTGAACCTTTTTGGGCAATCAGCGCTACACCTGAAAACGAATTTTGCTTTACGTATTGCTTAAGCAATTCGTCAGCTTCCTGCGCAGGTGTCTGCGCCTGAAGCCCGGAAAAAATCATTCCGACATTCAACAGAAAAATCAACTTGACTATTACTGATTTCATGCTGGCTGTGCTTCCGTTTCGGTCTGTTTTGATTTCAACTTAATTTCGAAGTCTTTCATTCGATGCAGTTGCCCCTGAACATCATGTTCACCAGCAGCAAGAATTTGCTTGAGTCGCCAAAGCAGGTAGCCATCTCCAACTGTCGAAGCACTTTTGTGTAAAAAATTTAGAATGAGTTTGTGGGCCGTCTGCCAGTTTGCCGTAATAAAATTTTTTAAGGCACCGTCATAGAAATCAGCCTCGTTTTGGACAAGTTTTTTACCTCCCTCAAGAACCCGGACGCTTTTATCCTCTAAACCCAGTCGCGCCCACTCATCGGAATCGATTTCAAATTCTCCTGTCGTAATGGGGCGAGCCAGTTTTTTGGCTTTGGCAAATTCTCTTGGTGGTATTTCAAACAGATTTGCAGGGTAAAACAAGCTGCCTTTTTCACTAATAAATGGCAGGTTATTGAGGTACAAAATAAAAACCCGGCCCTGATATCCGTTCAATTGACTGACCAGCCAGTAGTAACCACTCACGTCCCTGTTATTCTGTGCGGCCCAGACCCAAATGACTTCCCGGAGGTCATCAGTTAATTTTTGAACCATTGACTCAACAGCCAGGTAGTCGTTGGAAAATAGACCGTTATTAGCGGGTTGGTCATAGTCGCCTCCTGCCAGCACCGTATGCCACCAGTATTTGCGTCGTTCCCTTCCTTCAGATAACCAAAGTTCTTTGATTGGACCAACTGAATAGTCATCCTCAATTTGAACAACGGTTCCCTGAAGCAAAGGATCCAGTTTCATGGCTTCAGCCAGAACACTAATATCATTTCGCTGAAAAACAACATGTATCATCACTTTAATTTTTCGATATCGAGTCTTCGGCGAGGTCGATCTCCACCTTAAGGTTGTCAATTATGAATTCTTGCCTTTCCTGCGTATTCTTTCCCATGTAATATTCAAGTATATGCTGAATATGCGTTTCCGGCATGATCATCACAGGTTCTTTACGCATGTCAGCGCCAATAAATCTGGCAAACTCGTCCGGAGAAATTTCGCCCAAACCCTTAAACCGCGTGATTTCGGGCTTAGCACCCAGTTTCCTGATCGCTGCCTGCTTTTCACTTTCGTCGTAACAATATATGGTCTCGTGTTTATTACGAACCCTGAAAAGCGGGGTCTCAAGAATATATACATGACTATTTTTGACAAGGTCCGGGAAGAACTGAAGAAAGAAAGTCATGAGAAGCAGGCGAATATGCATACCATCAACGTCAGCATCTGTTGCAATAACGATATTGTTGTAGCGCAAACCCTCAAGACCGTCTTCAATATTGAGAGCGTGCTGCAACAAATTGAATTCTTCGTTCTCGTAGACAACTTTTTTAGTAAGGCCAAAACAATTTAACGGTTTGCCACGGAGGCTAAAAACGGCTTGTGTTTCGACATTTCTCGCCTTGGTGATTGACCCGCTTGCAGAATCTCCCTCCGTGATAAAAATGGTGCTTTCTTTTTGCCGTTCCAGAATTGCTTCTTTATCCTTTCCGGTCGGCTCATCATTATAATGGAACCGGCAATCCCTTAATTTCTTATTATGCAGGTTAGCTTTCTTCGCCCTTTCATTCGCGAGCTTTTTAATGCCCGCAAGATCTTTTCTTTCCTTTTCGCTTTGCTCTATTCTTTTTTTGAGTGCTTCGGCGGTCGAATGATTCTTATGCAGGTAATCATCCAATTCCTTTGCAAGAAAATCATAGATGAAATTCTTCATGGTCGGGCCGCCTTCTTCGGTGTATTGGGAGCCTAATTTTGTTTTGGTTTGCGACTCGAACACAGGCTCGACCACACGCACAGAAACAGCTGCCACCATGCTTTGCCGGATATCAGCCGTATCGTAGTCCTTTTTGTAAAAATCTCTGACAACCTTAACAAATGCTTCGCGAAATGCCTGTTGGTGGGTTCCTCCCTGTGTGGTAAACTGGCCGTTTACAAAACTAAAAATTTCTTCACCATAGTCATTGTTGTGGGTGGTAGCTATTTCGATATCATGGCCTTTGAGGTGTATTATAGGGTATTCCAGCTCATCTTCGTTGGTTCTTCGCCGCAGCAGGTCAAGCAGGCCATTTTTTGAGAGGTATTTTTTCCCGTTGCAATTAATTACAAGTCCGGCGTTGAGATAGCAATAATTCCAAAACTGGTTGTCGAGGTGATCGATGTTGAAATGGAAATTCTTAAAAACCGATTCGTCGGGTATGAATGTGATCAATGTGCCATTTTCTTCAGCTGTTTTTGATTCACGATATTCCTTTTTCAAAATGCCTTTTTCGAATTCGGCAGTTTTTTCCTTTCCTTCACGAAATGCACTTACCTTGAAATAGTCACTTAATGCATTCACAGCCTTAGATCCGACTCCATTCAGGCCAACGGATTTTTGAAACGCCTTGCTGTCATATTTGGCTCCCGTATTAATCTTGCTTACGGCATCCACCACCTTTCCGAGCGGTATTCCCCGGCCGTAATCGCGAACCATGACCGTCTTTTTCTCGATACTTACATCAATCTCTTTCCCATAGCCCATCGTATATTCGTCAATGCAATTGTCGATGACTTCCTTCAACAATACATAGATTCCGTCATCCGCGCTGCTTCCGTCGCCTAATTTACCGATATACATGCCGGGGCGGACCCGGATATGCTCTCGCCAATCGAGCGTTTTTACGCTTTCTTCCGTATATTCAAAAAGGTTTGGTGCCATTCTTTGGTTTTTTGGTACGATTACATTTTAAACAATCCGGTAATAATCAATGGTTAACAAAATAACGAACCCTTATAAGCTCGTGCCGATCCGGACAGGTTTTCAGGATAATTTTCGATTTTGTAAACGAGCAAATATAACCAAACGATATACAGACGCTCATCATGGTTATTCACAGCGTGTACAAAAAAATACCTTGGGATACTGATTTGAATAGTTCACTGATTGGTATTGCGCGAATCGGAACCTGGTATCCTTAAAGACGATAATTTCACGTATGTCCCGCGAGTTTCTTCGATTGGAAAATGTTATGGTACAGACTGCCGATTTGCGGCAATTGTCTCCACTCAGTTTTACGGTTAACCGGGGTGAAATATGGTCAATCACAGGGTCATCAGGCAGCGGCAAAACACTAATTGCCCGGGCGATAGCCGGCAAACAGGCCTACCACGGACAGATGCATTTCTACTTTCCTCCAAAAAGAAATAACCGCAGTACGATCCACCTGGTCGAACAACAACACCATTTCAAATCTCTGAACAACGTAAGCAATCTCTATTACCAGCAGCGATTTAATAGCCAAGACGCGGATCAGACAAGGACTGTTCGTGAAGAACTTAAGCAGGTTTCGGGAGAAGTGCTGGATTCAGGCCACCCCACGCTGGCATTGCTGAACGCAGCTGAACTGCTGGATGAGCCGCTGATTCAGCTTTCCAATGGCGAAAACAAAAGGATTCAATTGGTATCGGCTCTGTTGGCAGACCCCGAGTTGATCGTCATGGACAACCCTTTTGTTGGCCTGGATGCAGATGGGAGAAAGATACTGCATAGCCTGATCGAGAAAATCAGCAATACAGGAGTCCAGGTTATACTCATTACTACGAATGATGAAATTGCCGAATATATAACACACATTTTGTGGCTCGAAAACGGGCAGATTGCCTATGTCGGCCCCCGAACAGGGTTCAGTCATCCATACGACTATAAGAAAGCTGTGAAGGCGATAAATCCGGGGAAATTCGACCAGCTTCCCCAAACTATTTGGCCGGATTTTGATATCGCTGTCAGGATGATAAATGTTCACGTGAGCTATGGCGAAAAAAAGATCCTGGATGAGATAAACTGGGAGGTACAGAAAGGAGAACACTGGAGCCTTTCGGGACCTAACGGGGCGGGCAAGTCGACATTGCTCAGTCTGATTAGTGCGGACCATCCCCAGGCATATGCCAACGAAATCTATCTCTTCGACCGAAGGCGCGGCAGCGGCGAATCGATTTGGGACATAAAAAAAAATATTGGATTTGTTTCCCCTGAACTCCACCTGTATTTCGATGCTGGCTTTTCTTGCTTTGATGTTGTCGCCTCGGGACTTTTTGACACGATAGGTTTGTTCCGGAAGTTGTCGTCAGCCGAGCAGTCTCGCGTACTCTATTGGATTGATCTGTTCAATTTGGAGCAGATCCAGACAAAGCCATTTTTCAGATTGGCTGTCAGCGAACAAAAAGAGGCTCTTTTGGCTCGAGCGTTAATTAAAAATCCCCCCATGCTCATTTTGGATGAACCTTGCCAGGGGCTAGATGAATGGCAATCCCAATATTTTTGTCAATTGGTCGACCTCTATTGCCGGCGATTTCAGACAACGCTGATTTATGTTAGCCACTACGCTCACCAGGTCCCGAAATGCGTCGACCATTTTCTTTCTTTGCGCCATGGAAAGACGGATCATGCAGGCTAAACGATGGCTTTGCCAAACGCAAAACAGCATGATCTGAAGCACTGACGATTTTCCCTGCACTGAATTAGAAAATGTCGGGATTGTCGAATTCGAACTTACCTACGGGTTGGACATTGATGGTTTGCCAAAAAATGCTATTTTTAAAATACCAATCCAACTGCAAAAAGAATTCCTGCCCGATTTCAAGTTCTCTAAACCAATTGACCAATGGATGATCATTCCATAGGCCCACAACTGCTATTTTTTCAGCATATCAGGAACAACCTTGCGCCACATCTCTCACTGGTGGACGAGGTAGCTGATTTGTTGAATATTAGTATCGACAGTGCATATCGCCGAATTCGCGGAGAAAAATCCATGGACTTTGAAGAAATTCAAAAGCTTTCGACACATTTTAAAATTTCTTTAGACCGGCTACTTCATCTGAATAATTCCAGTGATTCCTTTGTCTTTTCCGGAATGCTCCATCAAAACTCCCTGGAATTTTTCAAACATTGGCTAAATGATGTTTTGGCGAAAGCCACTTATATAAGCAGTTTTCAAAAAAGGCACCTGTATTTTAATGCGAAAGACATGCCCTTTATGAGTTTCTACCAGATCCCGGAACTTGTAACCTTCAAATCCTTTGTCTGGATGAAAACCTTCCTTCACCTCGAAGCTCTTAGGTCAAAAAAGATCTCGCTGAAAAATAACAATCCTGAGTATGAAGAACTCGGAGCCAAAATCAATCAAGTCCTCAATCAAATTCCTACAACTGAACTCTGGAATCATGTATGCCTGGTCGCCACATTGTCCCAGATTGAATTTTACGCCGAGTCCAACTTATTTGAATCAAAAGACGACATTGCTGTTGTTTATGACAAATTGGAAGAACTAATTCGGCATTATGAAAAAATGGCGGAGGCCGGCAAAAGGTTTGGCATAGGCGAGGTGCCGCGATCCGACTTGCCTGAGTATAACCTATTCCTCAATGAACTATTCATCGGAAACAACACCTGGGTAGCAGAGCTTAATGGCAATCGCATAGCTATTCTAAATCATAGCGTCCTTCACATACTTGTTACAAACGATGAACGGTTTAGTAATTACACTTTTGGCGAAATGGAAAACGTGATCAGGAAATCGACCCAAATCAGCACCGTCGGCGAAAAAAATCGAAGCAAATTCTTTCACGGGCTTTATCAGAACATAGATCAAAGCAAAAAAAAGGTTCTGGGTTAAAAAAAGGCGAAAGGTATAATGCACACTTTGGTTCATAACCAGCCTCATCTTCCATCCCGGATTTATTTGCCGCTGGCCCAAAAAGTGTTGGTGTGATCGAGTTATATCAAAAAATACTTAGAACTAGGTATTTGTTGAATTGAAAAAAAGAAGAATTTTGTTTAGAATTCCGCATTTGCTGCCCGCTGAATTTATTCCATGGTCAGATCCAGCTATCCCACGAAAAAGCGAATGGAACCTGTTGATATTTTAACAAACCGGATATTTCTCCAATCGGCCAATTCGAAACATTTGCCTTATGAGACTACGCTTCGCGCCTGGCATCCTTTATTGCCACCAACGACGGAGTCCAAATTATTTGTCTGGCCAGATTCGGATCGGGGCAATTAGGGAATCCCCGGTTCGCACAATAACATGATATCATATTTTTTCCGTGCTCTACCAATTTAGGTAACTAAGATCAATGCTTGAAGAGCAATACGAGGCTTTCCCACATTTAAAATAAAATAATCAATCATGAAAAAGTATGTTTTAACCGGAATCAAGGTCATATGCACCCTTGCTTTCATGCACGGATTAGTCTTAAATGCCAAAGGTCAGAGCAAGTCTTCCATGTCATCTGACTGTATATCGGGGAATTGCTTTTGCATTCAGGGTTCGCTAGATTTCGCGAATGTAAACTATTCAAGTAGCGGCAGTTCAATTTCGTACAAAAGCCGCACCGGCTTCAACCTCGGCGTTTTTGTTTTTCACCCTTTCCCAACGAATATGAAAGCGGGTAGTTTGTTATTGAAGGGCGGACTTGAGTTTATCCAAAAAGGGTATTCTTACAACAGCGGCGGAAGCAAGGAAACTCTGACGCTCGGCTACCTGGAAATTCCTATCGACATCCTGTATCAATATCCTTTGGCTAACTGCAACAGTATCTACGGTGGACTTGGGCCTTATTTCGCCTACGGGCTCGGCGGCAAGGACAAGTATTCCTACGCGGGCCAAACCGTATCAGGCAATTCGTTTAGCGACAGTACAGCTAAGCGCTTTGACGCCGGCCTT
>JAJPJP010000206.1 GCA_021324175.1 Chitinophagia bacterium | reverse complement strand
GCTTGTCCAAAATCTAAAGTCAATATTTTTCCCTCAAAACGTCTTTGCGGATCGCTCCTGCTGGGATTTTTCAAATTTTAACTCGGTGCGGCTTTCAAAAGAATACATGGATTCGGCTCTCAGACAACAAACAAACATTTTGAATTTGTACAAACAACGCCTGGAATTGATTGTAAAACTGTGCAGGCAGTCGGGAATCTCGCCGGTTTTCATGACTCAACCTTGCATTGCAGGTGATAGCATGCAGGAATGCATAAAACCAAGTGTAGACTTTCACGAATTCATGAATCATGAGAATGCCCAATTGTTCTGGCTCAAGTTGCGGATGTACAATGAAGTCACAAAGCGGGTCGCCCTAATTTCCGGAGTCCCCTGCATTGACTTGGCCACCAAGATGCCTAAGGATCCTGTGTATTTTTACGACCTGATACATTTTACAAATGAGGGCGCAAGGAAAGTAGCTGAAATTGTGGATGACGGCCTGACTAATTTTTTAGCGGAAAAGTATAGCGCTTATCTAAAACATCGTGAACAGCAGAACCCGATAGAATCGGCCTTATTGGCTACTAAGTAACGTGCTATTTTGATTTCACTTATTCTCTAGAATAATAATATTTAAAAGCTTTCTAATAGACGCACTTGACCATACGGTCTTGTGGAAGTCTGATGCAACTGGGTTGTTTCAACGAACCGATTAGAACTTAATGTTACATTTATGCTATGCACAGATGGCCATACTTATTTGGATTTGCTTTGTTGCCCGTCTTTGGCAACGGTCAGAACCCGCTCGGTAACTTGGCCGATGGAATCCAGTCGCGGTTTAGCGACAAACAACCTGTCATTGACTATACGCTAACCGTAGATAGCACAGACCTGTCTTTTGTTGCCGTGCAAATCAAATTGGAGAACATCAGTGATTCATTCCAACTCGGTATGTACGCCCATCCGTTGGCAGACGATAAATACTGGCGATATGTCGAAAATTTCAATGTAAGTGCTGACCAGGGTGTTGCAACTTCTATTCGTGAAGACAGCGCTCTTTGGAAAGTTTTCACCCAAAATCACCAGGCCACAGTATCATATAAAATTCATTTCCCCAAGGCCATGGTGCCACGATATGCAACACGGCCTTTTTTAACCCTTCTGGGGGGATTGGTGGGAGACTATCATAATTTCATGTATGTTTTAGGGCAGACTCTCTCGCCTTCCTATATTCATTTTCGGTTGCCTTCAGGATGGCAAATTGCCACTGGCCTTGAACCCACTGCCGATCCTTTTTCCTTTTATGCAGCGTCAGCAGGGATTTTACTGGATGCACCTGTTTTAATCGGTCATTTTAAAAAATGGCAATTCCAGGTTGAAGGCGTACCCCATACCATCGCATATTGGTCTTTGCCGGATGCTTCTTCGTTCGACACGCTGACGTTCGTATCGAACATTCACAAAATTGTCACGGAGGCTGCCCGGCTCTTTGGAAGACTTCCATATCGTGAGTACTTTTTTCTGCTGCAGGACGGCAACTTTGGAGCCCTGGAACATACCAATTCAGTAACCGTTGGAATGCCTTCTAAAGATTTAGCCAAGAACATTTCAGAATATAACGGCGAAATCGCACATGAATATTTTCATGCGTGGAATTTTATGCGAATCATTCCGGTTGAGTATACCAGCATTGATTACAGACCCCCGCACTATTCCAGATCGCTTTGGTGGAGCGAAGGGCTTACCATGTTCTACGCCGATCTGTTGCAAAGGCGAGCCGGCATTCTGCACGACACAACGACAAGATCGCAACACCTTGCCGAATTGATTGCCGAGTATACGAATAATCCGGGCAATCACAGTTTCTCGGCCGAAAAAGTCAGCATGTCCGACGTCGCTCCGGCGGGCTACCTGGGCGACTATATCGCCAGTACTCACCTGCAGGGGGAGTTGATCGGCAATCTTTTTGATATGATGATTAGAAATGCAACGGATGGGAAACGGAATATCGACGACCTCATGCGCAAAATGTTTGAAGACTTTGGCGGACCAAAAGGATTTAACGGTAGCGATGTCGAGCAAGCGACAAAAAAGATCTGCCAATGCGAAACCGAAGTCCATTCATTTTTTGAAGACCATATTAGAGGAAACAAAACGATTGATTTTAATAAATACCTGGCGCAGGTAGGCTTGAGAATGAACCTCACGAAAAAAATATTTTTGGGCGATGATCAAAAACCCGCCGCGGACGGTAGCATATACGCATGGAATGATGCTGCTAGTCACACGACTAAACTTGGCATAGTTAATCCTAACGGTTGCTGGGGAAAGGCTGGTCTGCATACCGGGGACGTGCTCCTGAAGATGAACGACTCGACAGTTAGCAACGCCAATGACTTTTTTTCCTGGCGCGACAAATTGCAGGTCGGTGATTCGGTCAATATGGAGATTAAAAGGAACGATAAGACAATCAGAACCGAAGTTCACCTGACCTCGCAATACCTAACTTTGACCAACGTCGAACGCTTGCCAAAGCGCTCGGCCAAAGAGGAAAAGCTTTACTCCCAATGGATCGCCGGCAGATAAATGGCCTGGCGCATTGCAAGCGGTCGAAATCCTCAAATTACCTACGGCTTCCCCAACACCTTCATGATCACCGGCTGCACCACCGCTTCCATCACCTTATAGCCTGCGTCATTAGGGTGCACTCCATCTGCAGAGTATTCCTTTTTCATCCCTCCCTCCCCGTCAACGAGCGCTGAATAATAGTCGACATAAGCAAAATGCTTCTCTGCTGCATACCCTCGAAGCCACTTGTTCAGGGAATCAATTCTTGTTGCCGGCTGCGCGTCGGGTTTCCAGATGAATCGGCTGGCCGGCAAGACCGAACCAATGATCACCAGGATGTTGTGCGCTTTGGCAATCTCTGCCATCGCGCTGATATTGTCTGTAATCATTTTCAGCGTGGAAGGCCCCGTATTTCCCGCTATGTCGTTGGTGCCACATTCAATTACTACCGCCTGGGGCTGCAGGTCCACGACATCCTGGGTAAACCGGAGCAGCATCTGCGGAGAGGTCTGTCCGCTGATCCCGCGATCCACATAATGATGGTCCGCAAAAAACTGTGGAGAGCGATTGATCCAGAAGTCGGTGATCGAGTTACCCATAAAAACAACCCGGTCACGCGGAACGGGTAAACTCGAAAGTGAGTCGTTTTGACGCTGGTACCTTTTGAGATAAGCCCAATCCTGGGCCGAAGCGGCGGAGCAAACAAGCGCTAAATAACCGAATACTATGGCCTGCTTAAACATTTTGTATTCATTTATGAGATTAAATTTAAAGCGATTGCTTCACTTCAATGAAAAATTATCCTCCGAGCGGTTTGTATTGTAACCGCACATTCCGGTGTTACGGAAACGTACAATCAAGCCCCCGGTCTTTTATCAACATATTGGTTATCCACGTCTTGCGATTTTGGTACATAATTTCGTGTGCATGCATAAATATTTAAGTCAATGATCAGGAATTATCTAAATGTGGCATGGCGTAACCTTTGGAAGAACAAGGTTTTTTCTGCAATCAACATTATTGGCCTGGCAGTAGGCATCGCAGCTTGTATCGTCATCATGCTGTTCGTGCATTACGAAAAAAGCTTTGACAATTTTCAGCCGGATCATATTTACCGGCTGAATGAAGTGCAAACGATCGGCAGCGAGGGCGCGACACAGAAGGTTGCCTTATCGATGTTCCCGATGGGGCCCACGATGCAGCAGGAATTCCCTGAAATCAAAAAATTTACGCGAGTACACTGGACAGACAAATATGAATTGACTGAAAAGGAAAAGAGAATGTTTCTTAGTCAAACTTTTTTTGTTGATTCCACTTTCCTGAAAATTTTCAACTTTAAGGTTATTGAAGGCGACAGGGAAAATGGCCTGCTTAGACCCCACTCGGCAATGATCACCGAAGAAACTTCAAAAAAATTGTTCGGAAATGAAGATCCCATCGGTAAAACGATCACCCATTACGGAGGAGATACCATCACTTTTACGGTGACAGGCGTATTGGCCGATGTGCCGAAAAATTCCCAATTGCAATTTGATGCCCTGTTCTCTTTTAATACCATCATCGACACTGGCATGATTAAAAATTGGGGCGGCAACTGGCTGGACACCTATTTTGAGCTGGTACCCGGCGCCAGGCAGGCAGCCCTGGAAGCCAAATTCCCTGCTTACCTAAAAAGACACCTGCAGCAGGGTGAGGCCTGGAAATTCTACCAACTATTCCTATTGCCTTATAAGGATGTGCATGCCGGATCTGCTGATATCGGGCTGGATTATGTCAACTTCCAAAAGTTTGACAAAAAGACCACCAACCTTTTTGCCATCATTGCCCTCATCGTCCTGGTAATTGCCTGCGTCAATTTCGTCAACCTGTCCACGGCAAGATCGGTGGAACGAGCCAAGGAAGTCGGGATACGCAAATCGATAGGCGCATATCGCTTTCAACTGGCAATCCAATTCCTGAGCGAGACCATTCTCATCTCGCTCATTGCACTGGTCATTGCCATTGTCCTGGTGGCGGTATCCTTACCATATATAAACCAACTAAGCCAGCGGGATATTTCGCTTAATGTGTTCACCAATCTTGACGTGATCGGCGCCACCCTCGGCGGCACTATTCTCGTTGGTATTCTTTCGGGCATCTATCCTGCCGCCTACCTGTCTTCTTTCAAAGCGGCAAGGGTGCTTAAGGGGTCCATCCAGGTTGGGGAAAACAAGGGGCTTATGCGAAATGTGCTCGTCGTCACACAGTTCACCAGCGCGATTTTCTTAATGATCGCGACGGTCTTTGTGCTGAGGCAATTGAACATGATGCAAACGCAGGATCCAGGTTACAATCGCGATCAGATTGTGAACGTAAAACTGGATGGTATCACTTACAAGAGCTATGATAAGTTTAGGGATGCCTTAATGGGAAGTACCCTGATCGAGGGAGTTACGGCCTCGCAGGATATCCTGGGGAGCCACCTCGACCAAACCGGTGTAGAATTTACCCCGCACAACGGGCCAAAGCAAAACCTGGGTACAACGCTCCTGGTCGTGGATACCAATTATCTTTCCCTGTATAAAATGAAATTGCTCTACGGTAGCAGCTTCTCCGGCGATACAGCACTTGATGCCAAGCAATACATCGTGAACGAGGCATTGGCCCATGAACTGTTGAAAGATCATCCCAACGAACCCCTCTCTTCGCTCATCGGCGACAATTTCGGGTTTGATTCATTGGGTACGATCATAGGTGTCGCCAAGAATTTTAATTTCAATTCATTGCATTTTAAAGTCGAGCCACTGTTCATGATCAGTGCGCGGAAATTTGGTTTCAGCAATGTGTCCATCAAAATAAATGGAAGACGGACCGCCGAAGCATTGGCCTTCATCAAATCGAAATGGGACAACGTGAACCCCGATAACCCCATCGATTACCAGTTTTTGGACGACCACTTCAACGACGTATACAGGGCCGATAGCCAGCAAAGTCAGATCGTCGGCATTCTTTCGGGGTTAGCGATATTTATTTCATGTCTCGGCTTATTTGGACTGGCCTCCTACTCAGCCGAAAAACGCGTGAAAGAAATCGGAATACGCAAAGTACTGGGCGCTTCTATTCAGCGGATTGTTTTATTGCTTTCGGTCAATTTTTTAACGTTGGTGGTAATTGCCGGCCTGGTCGCTATTCCGCTTGCAGCGTGGGCGCTCAATAAGTGGCTGCAGGAATTTGCTTACCGCATCGATTTGTCATGGATCGTATTTGTGGCCATACTAATGGTCTCCATTGTGATAGCGCTTGTGACGATAAGTTTTCAAGCCCTTAAAGCTGCTTCTGTCAACCCGGTGAAGTGCTTGCGAAGTGAATGATGGAGTGAACAATTATCCTGAACCTTTTATAATTTTCGCTTATGCGATAGCCTGGTGTTTTCCGCGAATACCTTGTTAGACCTATACCTCAGGTATAATCTTCTCACCCAAGCAGGGTAAGAAAGGTTAATCATTGAACCATCGGTGTCGCGGTTCATTGCATCTTTACTGTGTTCTTCTTACTCATCCTTCACCCTGCCGGCTTCCTCCGAAGCACTCCCTTCCGAACGATTAGCGTTTTTGAACGTTTTGCCGAAACGGTAGGTGAAAGTCAGCGCAGCGACCCGCGAATCCCGCGTTATTTTAAAATACTCTGTCGCATTGGGAAAATTGGTGAAACCCGAAAAGGCCCCCGTATATAAAATATCCCGCACGGTAAATTTTAGCGTCGCTTTCTTGTTGAGCACCGGTCTCGAAACAGCCAAGGCTAACTGCCCCGTCGGATATTGCAATTCCTGTATATCCTGCTTTGCCCTGGTGATGTAAAAACCTGAAATCTCGGCCACATATATTTTCGCAATCGTAAACTGGTTTGATGAATTGAGGCTGAGTTGATCAATACCTGATATATAATTATTGCCATTAAATCCTACGAGCCGCTTGTGATTATAAGTCGCCTGAAAGTCAAACCGCCACCAATCCACAGGTGACAACGACAGAGCCTCCGACAGACCAAAGACATTGGTGTGCCCAACGTTTCCTTGTGAATAGAGCAAGGCGCCTTTCGCCGAATCTGCCAAAAACAATTGTGAAAAATAATCGGTGATAACGCTGTAAGAAACCGTAGTCGTAAGCAGCTTTTTATATTGATGGTCGACCTCAAAGTTCCAGCTATACTGCGGCAACAGGTAAGGATTGCCGGTCTCGTAAGTATACTTATTGATGATAAAATAAAAAGGGT
>JAJPJP010000087.1 GCA_021324175.1 Chitinophagia bacterium | reverse complement strand
TCATGGATTATATTCCGTCCTCGATATGGTTCATCAGCAAAGTATTTTTTCTCATATTTGTCATGATGTGGTTTCGATGGACTTTCCCGCGTCTTCGCGTGGATCAATTGCTCAATCTCGAATGGAAATATTTATTACCGATAAGCCTGTTTAATTTATTATTGATGACTTTGATGGCAATTATGGGTTGGTATTTTTGAGCATGGTGAAAATTCATTCATTAGTGGAAAAAATAAAATAATGTTATTAAAAGATTATATATCAGATATTTATCAAGCGACCAGGTCGCTGTTAAAGGGCATGAGGCGGACGGGATATTATTTTACGCATCACAAGGAAATCATTACGCAGCAATACCCGGACAACAAGTCAGAAGCAAAATTGCCGGAAAGGTTTCGGGGTGAAGTGGTCATGCCTCATGATACCAGTAATGAACATGCATGCACAGGATGCACAGCCTGTGAGCTTGCCTGCCCGAACGGAACCATTAAGATTATCACCAAGTTTGATGTAACGCCGGACGGGAAAAAGAAAAAAGCGCTTGACACCTTTATTTATCATCTTGAATTATGCACGATGTGCAATTTATGCATAGAGGCTTGCCCGACGGATGCGATCAAGATGGCTCAATCATTTGAACACAGCGTATATGACCGCAGCCAATTGACCAAGAAACTCAACGCGCCAGGATCGAAAATAAGAGAAGGAGTAGAATAGGTCGCAGGCTGCATTTGACAAATCGCATTTGGCTTAGTTTAAATAAATAACCGATTGACTGCTTCACAGGTCATATTTTATATCATCGCTGGATTCATCCTGGCCACCGGGTTTCTTGCCGTTACGGCAAGTAGAATATTTCGCTCGGCAATCTGGTTATTGTTTTCATTAATAGGCATTGCCGCATTATTTTTCTGGATGCACCTGGAGTTTATTGCTGCAGTACAAATTACCGTATACGTCGGTGGCATTGTTGTACTTATCATATTTTCCATCTTTCTTACCCAAAAATCAGGTGCTAAAATGGCAAAGCCGGCGCGCAGCCGCGCGTTATTTGCGGGTCTTGCCGTACTGCTGGGGTTTGCGCTCAGCTTTATTTTAATCTCTCTATACCACTTCCAGGCTGAAACTAGCCTCGCGCTGAATGCAGGGGTGAGCGATATTGGCACCCAACTCATGCGCACGAACGGCGAGGGTTATGCGTTGCCACTTGAAGTAGTCAGTATTTTGTTGCTTGCGGCACTGATCGGTTGCATTGTGATAGCGATGAAAAGCAAGCCGGCCGGAAAGGAAACCACGCCGGAGCATTTAAAGGGAAAATCAGAAGAAATGATCAATACCTAATTCAGTCCAATTCTATCATAATGAATAATGTTCCTTTAGTACAGATCTTGTTTGTCAGCACCGGCCTTTTTTTCATTGGTATGTATGGCTTATTTTCCCGCAGAAACCTGATTACCATACTCATGTCGATTGAACTGATGCTCAATAGTGTGAACATCAATTTTGTCGCATTTAATAAGTATTTATATACCACTCAGTTGAACGGCGTTATTTTTACCATTTTCATTATTACGATTGCGGCGGCGGAAGCTGCCGTCGCCATTGCTATTATTATTAATTTATACAGAAGCCATCATTCAATCGATGTGGAAGACGCCGGAGAATTGAAATATTAATTAAAAGAAATCGATCTCGATTTGAAGCAACAACCGCCAAAACTGATCGGATCTCAGACATGAGTCATCTGTCATACATAGTATGGATACTATTGCTTCCACTGGCAAATTTCGCTTTGCTTGGACTCACGGGAAGGAAATTACTTAAAGGAATTTCCGGCGTTATAGGAACTTCGGTTTTGCTCGTCGTTGCCGCACTTGCTTCGATGGCCGTATACCAGTATTTTTTTGTTTATGGGAAGCTAGACGGCATTTATCATTTGATAAATGTCCTGCAATTTGAATGGCTCAAGTTTTCTCCCAACGTTTCGATCGGGATGGGCGTCGCTCTCGACCCAATTTCCGTGATGATGTTGTTTATTGTGAGTGTTGTTTCGTTGATGGTCCATGTTTTCAGCCTGGGGTACATGAAAGGAGAAGAGCGATTTGGAACCTATTACGCTTTTCTATCCTTGTTCACATTCTCGATGTTAAGCCTGGTCATTTCAACCAATATTTTTCAGATCTATATTTTCTGGGAGCTGGTCGGCATATCTTCCTACTTATTGATCGGGTTCTACTATGACAAACCCTCCGCGGTGGCAGCTTCGAAGAAAGCATTTATCGTGACAAGGTTCGCTGATCTCGGTTTCCTTGTCGGCATTTTGATTCTCTCGTTTGGTGCTGGGACACTGGATATTCACACGCTGATCATTAGATTGACGACGGTACAATCGCCTCAGCTGCTCGGGATGACCACAAGCTCGTTTCTGGGTATTTCTGCGCTTACATGGGGATTGACGCTGGTATTTATTGGGGGTGCAGGAAAATCCGCGATGTTTCCCTTACACGTTTGGCTTCCGGATGCCATGGAAGGTCCCACTCCCATATCTGCACTGATACATGCCGCCACGATGGTGGTGGCGGGTGTATACCTGGTTGCAAGACTGTTTCCACTGTATTCGTTTGACGTCTCCTCATTGAATATTGTCGCCTATGTCGGCGCGATCTCGGCCCTGCTACCGGCAATCATCGCCTGCACACAAAATGATATCAAGCGAGTCCTTGCCTATTCCACGATCTCTCAGATCGGCTACATGATGTTTGGGCTGGGCGTTTCAGGATACAGCGGCGAGCTAGGCCTTGGCTATATGGCCTCGATGTTTCACTTGTTTACACATGCTTTCTTTAAATCATTACTGTTTTTGTGCGCTGGTGCAATCATTCACCTCGTCCAGAGTAACGATGTGAAAGATATGGGGGGACTCAGAAAACTGATGCCCATAACCCATATTGCGTTCCTGGTTGGCTGCCTTTCCATCGCCGGTATTCCTCCATTTTCAGGGTTTTTCAGCAAAGAAGAAATTTTGTCGGCTGCTTATCAATCGAACAAATTGATCTACGGTGTTGGGGTTTTTACCTCAATGCTCACCGCATTTTACATGTTTCGTCTCTATTTCAGGATATTTCACAGCAGGGCCCAAAATAGGGAGTTAGCGCATGGAGAGGGTAGTCTGTCAATGAAATTGCCGCTGGTCGTCCTCGCCGTATCCGCGACACTGGCCGGATTTGTTCCTTTTTCTTTATTTGTTACGCCTGATCACGCGCCCATCGAAGCTCACGTTGATCTGATCTTTTCTATTTTCCCAGTGGTGCTCTCTGTTGCCGCAATTCTCTTTGCTGCAAGACTCTACCGCACCCAAAATGCACGACCCGCTAAAATTGCGACTTCGCTGGGCAAAATTTACCGTTTCGCTTACAGAAAATTCTATTTTGATGAAATTTATCTGTTCGTCAGCAAAAAAATCATTTTTAACCTGATCGGAAGGCCTGCCGCATGGATCGATAAACATATTGTGGACGGTTTAATGAATTTACTTGCCGCCACCACCGTAAAAATCTCTGTACTGATTAAAGGGTTTCAATCGGGAAAACTTCAGAACTATGCGGTGTATTTTTTTGCGGGAATAATCGGACTGGCAGCATTATTTGTCTATTTCCGGCAAAGTCCATAAAGGGAATCCCGACTTTACTGACCGGGGAAATATTGCGATTATGAATTTGTCTTTACTGATATTCATTCCATTGTTAACCGCCTTTGTCATTTTATTGTGCAGGGGCGAAAAGCAGGTTCGCGCCGCTGCACTCGCCGGCGGGGTTGCCCAGATGCTGGCTGGTTTCATCTTATTGGTGGCGTTCTGGCAGGAACGGGAAACAGGCAACACGACGCAGATGTTATTTCAGTACAATCACCAATGGTTTAGTCCCCTTCAAATCAATTATCATGTGGGCGTTGACGGGATTTCCGTTGCGATGATCCTGCTTACTTCATTTGTTGTCCTTGCCGGAATCCTGGTTTCGTGGAAACTGGAAAAAATGAGCAAAGAATTTTTCTTCCTGCTTATTTTCTTAAGTATCGGGGCCTACGGTTATTTCATTTCCCTTGATCTTTTTACACTTTTTTTCTTCCTGGAAATTGCCGTGATACCGAAATTCTTGTTAATTGGGATTTGGGGCAGCGGGAAAAAACAATACAGCGCAATGAAACTGGCACTCATGCTGATGGGTGGTTCGGCCATGGTGTTTGTCGGCTTATTGGGTCTATATTTCAATACCAATGCAGCGGGAGGACTGCACTCCTTCGATTTAACGCAAATAGCGCAGATGCATATTCCCCTGAGGGTCCAAAAGCTGTTTTTCCCCTTTGTCTTTGGAGGCTTTGGCGTTTTTGGCGCATTGTTTCCTTTTCACACATGGGTACCTGACGGTCACTCATCTGCTCCAACGGCGGCGTCCATGTTTCTTGCAGGTATATCCATGAAGCTTGGCGGCTATGGGTGTCTTCGTGTAGCCACCTATTTAATGCCCGATGCTGCGCATGCCTATGCCCCCGTGATCATCGTGCTGGCAACGATAGCCATTATCTATGGGGCATTTGCCACCATGATGCAGACGGATCTGAAGTACATTAATGCTTATTCGTCTGTCAGTCATTGCGGGTTTGTTTTGCTTGGCATTGCCATGCTAACCCAAACGTCTATTAATGGTGCAGTCATGCAGATGGTTTCCCATGGGTTAATGACAGCCCTTTTCTTTGCTGCAATCGGGATGATTTACGACCGCATGCATACCCGGGTGGCTGCGCAACTGGGGGGGCTGCTTAAAATAATGCCGTTTATTTCGACCGTATTTGTACTGGCGGGCTTATGTTCGCTGGGTTTGCCAGGATTAAGCGGTTTTGTCGCTGAAGCAACCGTTTTTATGGGTGCATGGCAAAATCCGGACACCCTTTATCGGGTCGCAACCATTTTGTCCTGCGCTTCCATCGTTGTCACCGCAGTGTATATTCTGCGAGCGGTCGGACAAGCGATCATGGGCCCTCTTAAGAAAACCGATCAGGGTAATGTTGGCGATGCGTCTTGGAATGAAAAATTTGCAGCAGTTATTTTGCTGGCAGGGATTTTAGCGATCGGAGTTGCGCCATTCTGGCTGTACAAGCTGATATCTCCCGCAGCTGAAGTTGTCATCCAACACGTAACAAATGCGGTGATAAAAAATTGAACGGATAATCATGACCAATGAGTTTTATGTACTAATGAAGTTTGAGTTGCTGGTTGCACTGATCATCTTCATTTTGCTCTTCATGAAGGTGGGAAGCAGCTCATGGTCAAATAAAAAGGTATTAGTTGCCGTGAATTTGCTGTTGCTGGTAAATTTTGTGTTCGGGTTTTTTATGAATTCGGATGGGACGTTGTTTGGCGAGATGTTCCGGACAAACAAGATGGTGGAACTGCAAAAAAACATGCTTAATCTGGGTGCCTTGATTATTTCAGCCCAATCTTACTCGTGGTTGAAAAATCACGCGCATGTTATGGAGTTTTACATGTTGCTGCTATCCACTTTGCTCGGAATGTTTTTCATGATGTCAGCAGGCAATTTTTTAATGTTTTATCTCGGGTTGGAATTATCCACCATCCCACTTGCCGCGATCTGCAATTTCGACCTGGAGAAACGTCAGTCGTCCGAAGCGGCAATCAAATTCATCATTTTGTCCGCGTTGTCCTCCGCCCTGTTATTATTTGGTATTTCGCTGGTTTACGGCACAACAGGCACGCTCAATTTTTCTGAATTACCAGGCCATCTTAACGGAAGCGCGCTGCAATTGTTTGCCTTCATTTTAATACTGGCCGGGTTTGCATTCAAGATTTCGATCGTTCCATTTCATTTGTGGACCGCTGATGTCTATGAAGGTTCTCCGGTCGCAGTTGCCGCTTATTTGTCTGTTATTTCGAAAGCGGCATTTCTTTTTGTTTTTACTTCCGTGCTATACACAGTTTTTAAACCCATCGCTGGTTCATGGTACAATATGTTATTTCTTTTGAGCGTACTGACTATGTTCACAGGGAATTTATTTGCAGTCCGGCAAAATAACCTCAAACGATTTTTGGCATTTTCTTCGATCACGCAAATGGGTTTTATTTTGGTTGGTATTTCAGGCAGTAATCAGATGGGTTATGCTTCGGTGGTTTATTTTTTGCTCATTTATATCTTTTCAAATCTCGGAGCATTCGGTGTCGTCGCCTTTGTCAGTGCAGTGACAGGCAAGGAAAATATGGATGATTATAAGGCTTTTTACAAAACAAATCCATTCCTAGCGTCTGTATTATCCGTATCGCTTTTTTCACTGGCCGGCATTCCTCCAACCGCCGGTTTTTTTGGTAAATTCTTTTTAATTATGGCTGGGGCTGAAAGGGGGAATTATATCCTGATTTCGATTGCCGCATTAAACATGATCATCTCATTATACTACTATCTACGGGTCGTGCAGACGATGTTTATGGAAGAATCCAGGGCGACAATCGAAAGATTGCCAGTCAATATTTTTGCCAAACTGGCGATGCTGGTCTGTGTGGCAGGCATTCTTGCTATCGGGTTTGTGCCTTGGATTTATCATTATATTTACGCATTGAGTCTCTGAGATTTTGAGTTTTCGATTGTCTTTGCTCAATCCAAATGACTGAATTTGAAATTTGAAACCGGTTTGAATGGCAATTAATCAAAATCATTTGTTTGAAGAATTAAATGGGGTGAAGTGCGCAGTTGTGGAAAAGAATGCATCAAAAGAAAGGGTAGAGTTTTTGAAACGAATTTTGGAATTCAATCGCTATACGGTTGTTGTTGCGGCCAGTCCGCCGCCAAAACCAATACCCCCCAAGCCAGTGCCCGCAGGAGCTGCTGATACCAAGACCAATACCGAAGTTGCAACGACAATGGCTGCAGAATTGCCCGAGATTCAACCAGAAACCTTTACCGTCGGAGTGACCGACACTGCATTCAATCCCATCAATGCAATATTTGGCAGGTTGCTAAAAGCTCCAGGCGGCCACACGGTCACGCTTGCATACTGGCAACAAAAGGAAAATGAACCGACTGATGATGTTCCTTACTTTGAGACCAAAAAATAGAGGTGATCAGAACCATAAATGACTAGGGATAACTGCAGGCAACTCATCCCTCTCCCTGAATCTTCGCTGTTTTCTCTCCACCTTGTGGTCTCACGATATCCTGGCTCAGGCCAGGTCCCAGACGATCGCTTTGCCCGGTCGTTTTGGTTCCGCAAGCCGGATTATTTGTCCGGGTTCAAATCCGATCAACCAGCTTTTGGTCGTCCCGTATTAATGCTTTGTCGTCAAGAATTTACCCCTGATGATGTAAAATATTTTTTAGCAACGCAATGATGGAGTTGTTTCGCTCAACAAAAAAAATTACGTATGAAAGATCGCTTCCATGGGCAGGAATATTTGCCCAATGAACAGATAGAAAATAATGATGGGGTAGACCGCCGCGGATTCCTCGAATGCATGGCCTGGGCCGGAACCGGCGTATTGTGGATGATGTCGGGCGGCATCATGAAATCCTACGGCATGAGCCAGGTTCTTGACCGAGGAACGGGCAGGCTGAAGGACGGTCTCGTCCTGCCCAAATCAGATTTCAGCTTTGTACAGATCAGTGATAGCCATATTGGCTTCAATAAGGCTGCCAACCCTGACGTGACAGGCACCCTGATGGCAACCATTGACAAGATCAACGCCATGCCCAAAGCGCCGTCTTTTGTGCTTCACACCGGCGATCTTTCCCACCTGGCGCAGGCCGATGAATACGACACGCTTGATCAGTCCTTGAAGGCGGTTAAGGCTGAAAAGATATGGTATGTCCCAGGAGAACATGACCTGAATGACAATGGAAAACTCTATCTCGAACGTTATGGCAAAGAAACCAAAGGTGATGGCTGGTACAGCTTCGACTTTAAAGGCGTACATTTTGTCGGTTTAGTAAACGCCAAAGTGCAGGTCGACGGCGGGCTGGGTACGCTTGGAATTGATCAGCTCAAATGGATGGACGACGACCTGAAAGGGTTATCATCCAGCACGCCAATTGTGGTTTTCGCGCATATACCTCTTTGGGCTCTATACCCGCAGTGGGGCTGGGGAACAAAAGACAGCGAGCAGGCGCTGACCTTGCTGAGGCGCTTCGGCTCGGTGTCCGTACTGAATGGCCATATCCACCAAACCATACAAAAGACCGAAGGCAATATCACTTTTCATACCGCTATGTCAACGGCCTTCCCACAGCCAGCTCCCGGCAGCGCTCCTTCGGCGGGCCCGATGAAAGTTCCAGCAGAAAAATTGCGTAGTGTGCTCGGCCTGACCGATGTGTACTTCCACAAACACAACCATACATTGGCGGTTACTGATACCCCTTTAGCTGCCGCAGAAAAAGCAAACAGTTAATATGAAGCCTGCATTTCTTATTTTCTTAGTGGTGATAACCGGATCCGCCCTGTTTGCACAGTACAAACCGGTTGACCAGGGTTCCACCGTGCAATTCACCATTGCGAATTTCGGCTTTGATGTCGGGGGATCCTTCAAGGGGCTGCAGGGAACGATCGATTTTGACCCGCAAAAATTAGAGAATGCCCATGTCGATGTAAGTATCGATGCAGCCAGCATTAATACCGATAACAGCCTGCGGGATGATCACCTTCGCAGTGAAAATTATTTTGATGTAAAAAACCATCCGCGGATCCGAATGGAATCAATCAAGGTGGAGGGCGGCAGCAAGCCGGGCGTCTATACCATGCTGGCCAGGCTCACCATTAAACGGACTACGCAGAACGTTCTGATCCCCTTTACAGCAACGACGGTTGCGGAAGGTTATCAATTTACCGGGATCTTTCCGCTCAAAAGAAGGGATTTCGACGTGGGCGGGTTCAGTGCGATCTCGAATGAATTGCACGTATCACTGAATATCATAGCCAAAAAATGAAAATCCGCAATAAACTCATCGTCATCGGCGGTTTATGCGTCACGGTTGTCGCGTTGAGCGCAGCGACAACTGCTGGCAGGCGCCCTGACGACGGGTACAAAAACCTGCAGGTGCTCCCTAAGGATATCAGCGAGTCGTTGATGAAGAAAATTATGCTGGGTGAATTTTCAGATGCGTTGGGTGTCTCATGCGGTTTTTGTCATGCTCCGAACAAAAGTGGAGATGGATTGGATTATGTCAGCGATGACAAACCTGAAAAGCAGATCGCCCGGCAGATGTTGCTGATGACGCTCAAGCTCAACAAAGATTATTTCAAGGTCGATTCCCCGATGGTGGCGACTCCTACCATTGTCGTCACCTGCAATACATGCCATAAAGGGGATACTTTTCCGGATGGGGATCAGGTCAAAAATTAAGGTATAACTCAGCGGAGATTCCCTGCAAGATGAGGTGTCGAAACGCGCATTGAGGCATCGACAATAAATTCTCTGAGTCAATGCCTGAGGCCTTCATTGTACAGGAAAGGACAATGAGCTGCAAATTTGCCATGAGCGGGCCTCTCGGATAGAACTCAAGATTGCCTTGCCGGTCTCCTTCGACCTCAAAGAACGGTTTGCACATACGATACAATCTACCGAAATTCGTCTGGATGTTGTGGATTGTTGTATGTCTGTTTAATCATTTAGATAGACAACGGGACAGCATCTTTTTATTCAACCCTTTGCCAGTTTTTTTATGAACGTATTTTAACAAGCGCAGCACGTTAAAAATTATGAGCAAAATTATCTTTGACAGCGGGATATCGCTTGATGGCTTTTTCGCAGGCGATAACAGAAGTCCGAGCAACCCAATGGGCAATGCACAGGCAATTCACAAATGGATGTTTAAACAAAAAGCATTTTGGAAACACATCAATATGGAAGGTGGTGAGGAATACGGTGCAGACAGTAAATTAATTGATGATGTGTTTGCAAGAGCGGGTTCTTACATTATGGGAAAACGTATGTTTGAAGAAGGAGAAGTCCATTGGAAAGAAGATTTATACAAAGCAGATGTTTATGTTCTGACACATGAAAAACGGGAACCCTGGGTTCAAAAGGGGACAACAACTTTTTATTTCATCAATGACGGCATACAAAGTGCCTTAGAAAAAGCAAGACAATCAGCCAAAGGAAAGGACATAAGAATACAAGGTGGTGCTAATACTATTCAACAATTTCTCAATGCAGGGCTGGTGGACGAATTTTTCATTCATATTGCCCCTCTTTTTTTAGGAAGTGGTATCCGATTGTTTGACGGCATTGACAAGGAGAAATATGACATTCAAATTATGGAAGTAGTACCATCCAACTTGACAACCCACTTGAGATATAAATTGACGAAGAAATGAAAACAATTATCGCGAGCATAGAATTGCCGAATTGGGGTGAGGGGCAAGCTTAAACAGTTACATTTATGTTTCTCTACTTTTTTGATCTTTTAAAATTCGGGAAATAAGAAAGATTTCTCATGGTCGGCACCGGTTGAAACTCGAAGTATATTGGACGAGCTAAAGTTAAGCCTTGATCCGCGATTCAAAACCAGCTTAAATTCGACCACCAAACGCTCCCCTCAATAATTATCCCAAGCCGCGAACTAACGTATAATCAGGTCGAGAATTCCTTTTTTATACTTCCGCCCCACCGGTATTTCGAATTCCCCGAATTCAATACGGTCATGCGCATAATGAGGAGCTTTGTTCTTAGCAACAATAAATGATTTGTGCACCCGGACAAAATTGTCGGAACCAAGCAACTCGTGTATTTCTTTCATCGTGCTTCTTACAACATGTTTTGAATCGTCCGTATAAATAATAGCATAGTCCTTCAAAGCCTGAACATGGGTAATTGAGCTGCGCTCAACCGAATAGCGCTTATTCCGGGCTTTTACCAGGATGTTGCCTTGCTCAAAACCATCATTTTCGACCCTGGTCCTCAACTGCAGCAATTCGAGAAAATCTGTCGCCCTCCTGACAGCCCGGCAAAATCGTTCATATCGTATCGGCTTAACGAGGTAATCGACGACACCAAGCTCAAAACCTTCGATGGAATAATGCAGGAAAGCTGTTGTGAAAATAGTGATTGGTTTTTGTGGAAGCGATTGAAGTAATTGAATTCCCGTTTCTTCGGGCATCTGGATATCCAGAAACAAAATATCGGGCAATGTCTCCCGGAGGTAGATTCTCGCATCTGGCGCAGTATAAAACTGCTGCTCAATATTCAGGTTCTCGGACTTATCGATATAATTCTTGAGCACAGAATGCGCCAAGGGTTCGTCATCCACGATGACACATTTATATATCATGTCAGTTGAAGTTGAAGTTTGACGAGGTATGAATTCTGCACATTTTCCCGGGTGAACATATACTTTCCCGGATAGAGGATTTCCAGCCGCTTGTTCAGATTTTTGATGCCGATGCCAAGTGATTGCAAGGCCGGACTGTCCTTAGGCGGCATATTGTTTTCGACAGTCAGGTTGAGCTTGTTGTTTTCTGCGGCAATGTTGATTCTCACAAATCCATTCCTTGCCACAGAGTTGAGCCCATATTTGAACGCATTTTCGACGAGCGGTAAGAGCAGCAATGGGGTGATCTGGTCGTTGCCATGAATGCCTTCCAGTCTAAACTCGATCTCGGCGTTCGGCTTTCGAAGTCTCTCCAGTTCCGCGTAGTTGTGCAATAGGTCGATTTCCTTGGACAGCTTCACCTTATCTTCCTTTCCTTCTGCCAGGATGTACTTCATGATGTCCGCCAGTTTTAACACGGCCTCGCCGCTTTTTTCTGATTTTTCAAGGATTAAAGCATAGAGATTATTCAGGGTATTCAGAAGAAAATGGGGATTGACCTGGGCTTTGAGAAAATTCAGTTCAGCAATCGTTTTTTCCAACTCGATTTTTTTCAGCCTCTCTTTTTGTTCATAATAATCGACCGATATCTTAAGCAGGAATGAAATGAGCGCATACCTGGCCGCCATCCCGCTTTGGGAGACATATACGTTCCATTTGCCAGGGAAGGGCCAAACCAGCGCTCCACTGTCAACGAAAAATTCGAGCGTAGTATTGACGTACCCTACAATCGCTGTTGTTGCCACCAGCGACCCGAAAAAAAGCAAATATTTTTTTCTTTTGAAAAATACAGGATATAACACCAGTATGTTCAGATAGACCAGTGCGGCCTGCGCAGCTGTTTTTAGTATCACATACAAAAAGATTGTCCATGGACCCATCGTAGAACCCAGCGTTGTCGTATCGAGGCCGAGTGACAGGAGAAAGAAGAGCCAGAGAAGCAGGTGAAACACGTACTTTGATTCCCAAACGTTTTTGACTTTCATCCCATAAAATTCCGGATTTGATCGCGGATGCGAATTCCGTTCATCGCAAAATCGGCGTCGTATGTCTCATTTCCGTGTAAACGGGCCTTCCATCCCGACTCCAGGTACTTACTTTTACAAAAAAGAATACCATGTCCAGAAGTATAGTCGTTTGCGCCATTTGCAGCATGCTCTTCCTTAAAGGAACGGGGCAATCCACCACCGATTACCAAAATGACCTGCGTTTCCTGCAGGAGACCGTTCATAAAAAATACGCCAACCTCTTTTACCGGATCTCGGCCGCAGATTGGGATAAGCAAGTTGACTCGTTATACGACAGGATACCCAAGCTGGGAAAGTATGAAGTCCTCGCCGGTCTAATCCGACTGGTTGCGTTATTTCATGTCGGACATACTCAGCTCAGCACACACGAATTATTTGATTCCACTTCAGGCACCCCGCTGAGTTTGTTCCCTTATCGCCTATATGCTTTCCCTGACGGTCTTTATATATCCAAAACTGCCGACCGATATGCTAAAGCGCTCGGGGCAAAGGTCCTGAGAATTGGAAACATGACTTCCGACCAGGCGTTAGACGCCATCAAGCCACTCGTTTCTTTCGAAAACGATGAAGGCTTTCTTTCCAACGGCCCGTTTTACCTGGCAATCCCCCAACTCATGATGGCCAAAGGAATCATTAACGGGGACGACAAAGTGATCATCCGATATCTGAAAAATGGAAAGGAAGATACTATTCAATATGATGCTACCCACGAACCCCGTAACCATGAAATGACCGGCCTCGAGACCTCAGCGGGATGGTCAGCTGCCCGCAAATCCGACAATACGCCGCTTTGGGAAAAAAACCCCAATGACTACCGCTACATGGAATATTTGCCGGAGAGCAAGATTCTTTATGTTCGCCATAGCGTAACGCTGGATGATGGAGAAAAAACGATCGCGGGCTTCTTTCAGAACATGGAGGATTTTATCGACAAGCATGATGTCGATAAATTGGTGCTGGACATCCGGATGAACGATGGAGGAAACAATTACCTGAATAAACCAATTATCACAAGAATCATCGCTTCAAGAAAAATCAATCAGAAAGGCAAATTCTTTTGCATCATTGGCCGCCGAACTTTTTCTGCTGCTCAGAACCTGACAAACGAGTTGGAAAAATATACGGAGGTTACTTTCGTGGGCGAACCGACCTCGGAAAATGTAAATTTTTATGGTGACACCCGAACGGAGACATTCCCGGCGAGCAAATTATCCGTGCGTTTGAGCTGGATGTGGTGGCAAAACATGGATCCGCGTGATAAGAGGATGGCTACAAACCCGGCTTTGGCGGTCGACATGTCCTACAATGATTTTTTTAATAATATAGATCCTGCCATGCAGGTCATTGAAAACGCCAAAGCCGAAGCCAATATCGACGATCAACTAAAAGGGTTTCTCGACAATGGAAACTATGACGCGGCATTCAAAACCGCTTCCGAATACCTCGAAAATCCCTTGCATAAGTATACCCGGGCAGATCTCGAACGGCGAATCAATACGTTTGGATATATTTTGATGGGCGAAAACAAAATGGAAGAGGCAAATCAGACTTTCAGAGTGAATACACAACTTTTTCCGAATTCGGCGAACGCTTATGACAGCTTTGCCGAATGCTTCATGCGAATGGGCAAGAAGGACGAAGCGATAAAATATTATCAGATGGCTATCGCAAAGGACACAACAGGAGTCACAGCGGAAAATTCAAAGAATATGATCATGAAGATCAAGGGGGATGCGAATTAGTCGGAGCCTGCCCTTTGCCTAATATTAGCCTGACGAAGGCCGGTCGGCATTTCTTACCTTTCCGTAATGGCCGAAGATTATACTTTTGCGAAACACTGCCACCGCTACGCATGTTGGACGGCCTCCCGCGCAGCGTCGGCGGGAAGGTTTAAAAACAAAGAAATCGCCTGGTTCATAGAAATTATTGGACTCCGGGAATGCCTCGAATCTTTGAAGAGTGAAGGCAAAATCTCTTCCTTGAGATACGAAGAGTGGTTCCTGGAAGCAGTCACGACTTTGAAAAGTCAAATGAAGGCCTTCGTCTCGAAAAGAAGGCGGAATATATCTTTCGGCGTCGCCGCCAAGGTTGTCAGCATTTATGTCAAAACTTATGAAGTGATTGCAGAAAAAGGCAATTCGCCGATTTCGCGCGTTGCTTACCCGCCAATCGACAGTTTCCTGTTAAAAAATTTGATCAAGCACAAGAAAGTCCGACTGAAGAGAACCGACTGGTCAAAATTCAAAAAGAGGACCTACTTGAAAACAATCTGCGAAATGAAAAAGCTAACTCACGGGCGGGCCCTGTGGAAACTTGAGGCATTTTGGACTAGTTAAAGTTAAAACGGTTAGGCGGTAACTGGCTTTCAAAAACAGCCGGTTACTTGTCCATTGCAGCAATCGGCTCAATTTGGGATGTCAATGCATCGTTTCCTTCCTATTTTTGGTCAGTAAGGGGTTTTCTAATTCATGTTCATTTAAAATGCGGCCGGCTAAGTTATGCGTCTGTTTCGAAAAACCCGGAATTTCGACTAATCCAAACAGCGGAATTACGCGTTATGCACATCCCCTTTTTAAATATGCTGGCCTATGAAATTCATCTATTCAACCAAAAATTATGAAAAAGGGAATTTATCAAACGCTTATCCTTCTCGTGATCGTTTACGCGCTACAGGCGTGCGTTAAAAACTCGACAGGAACTAAATCCAAAGGTTCAGGAAATTCAATCGTTACGCTCTCGAAATCAACCATAGAGAGAGGGGAGCAGGTGACTGCATCGACCAACGAATCAAACGCCATCGTCAAGTGGAAGACGAACCCCAGTTCGGCCGTCATCTTGTATTCCACAAATCAAAATGCCTCCGCGACCTTTGCTTTGGCGGGATCATATACGATTACGGCCAGTTATTTTAGCGCGGCGGACACACTGACAGCGTATGACAGTGCCTCCTCTCCCGTTACGGTAACGGATTCAATCTATCAGCCTGGCGGCGTTACCGACGGGGATTCACTTTACGTATCAGGCGATCTCGTCATCAGCCCGCTTGCAGCCTCAGATACCAGCATCATTTTTTCCGTGACAACCAAGAATCTCTATTACTGCACCTCATATCTTACAGCATATGGAGGCCTTTCGACTTCTAACGCGCCAATTCAATTTCTTTTCAATTGGGCCGAAGTGGTCGATACCGTTCATAATTGCAACGGTGTGCAAAATCCAGCTAGTGCAATCCTGTTTTTCGGCCCGCAGCAATTTGGTGCGAATCTGAGTACAATCCCGAATGGTCAATACGTGGTGTACGGAACGGTCAATCAGCAAACATACCAGGGCAGCATGTCGATTACGGATCAATATTTAACATTCACCTGGAATTATACTTCGGGCATAATCATTTCGCCGTTGCAGATTAAGAAGGGGTGATGAGTAAATGTTGACGACGCGGTGTGTAAGTGAAGCAAAGTAATAATCTTTAATTTCACATCGGCGCAACAGACAAATGGACGCAGAAATTAAATATATCGAATTGAAGAGCGGCTACGCGGACGACGGACCAGCATGGATTGGGAAGTTGGAATTTTCCAAGTCGGGTAAATCTTTTTATTTCAATGGGCATGCATTCTTAGGCAATGGGCATGGTGCCTGTTACGACGCAGAGACTGGAGAAGAATATTGGGTTTCCGGGGTTAAAAAGAATGGACAGGATCGGCATTGGGCTGGCAAGGGAAAAATTATGCTTGACAAAAACCTGGTTAACGAATATTTGAAGCTGGTCAATATCCGTTTTATAAACCCGCAAAAATATGAGTTAGTGAATATATCCCCGACAGACAAACAAAAGTTCAATGATCTTCTCAATAGCAAATTGGAGGAATGAAGAAGGTGGTGGCAATAATGAACAATTCCCAAATGACATCAATTTTATGTTTTTGCTGTAACATGGGATCGCTGCCGCTAATACAAAACAATCATTGGCTATTTTCGGGTACTCTCGCCTTTACAATTCCGGCAAATGCGTGTTTAAATAATTTCTGGCGTCAGCCTTTGTCCTGATTTTTTCAGAAAATTCCTGAGTAAGCGCATGGTGTGTCTCAGGTAGTTGCCGTTCCGCCCTGGCCTTCATGACAACATGAAGAAAGCCTGGCAGATTGCCTTTATCCGCAGTTTCGGTTGTTTCATCGACGGAGGGTCCCGGAAGTCCCCGCCCGCGGCGTATCCATTGCCACGCCCGCTGGAGCCACCCTCCAATACCTCCGCCAAGACCGCCAACGCCCTGCAACTTCTCCGGCGTATCCGTCCTCGCAGCGGCCAAGCCGGCAAGTGCTGTCAGATTATTCGCGGTGCCATCCCGACCCGTCATGGGATTCAATCCAAACATGCATTCGAGCGTAGCCGGTATGGACGAATGATCAAAAACCGTATGGCTGATGCTGTTCTTTAGCGTATACGCTGATATTACCACCGCAGGCACCCGCACCCCATACCGATCAAAAAGAAACCCATATTGATTGTGACCCGTCTTTGGCGTCGAATCTCCCGGAGGCACAGCGGCCGGCGGAGCAACATGATCATAAAATCCGCCGTGCTCATCGTAAGTAATGATCAGCAGCGAACTCTCCCAGAGTGGCGAATTTCGAATCGCTTCATACGTTGACTGGACCAGCGCTTCGCCGTTCAAGACATTGTCCATCGGATGCTCGGACTGGCCGCCCGAATAACTGTTGTTTACAACGTCTCCATAATTGGGTTCGATAAATGTATAGTTCCAAGAATACTCGCCAGCAACATCCGTCGCAAATTTTTCGTAATAATTCGTTGACGAAAGTTTGATGCCCTTGAGTGCAGCCACATTCGGAATGCTCCCAATCCGCGGTAACTTCTTCCCGCGATAAAGACGCCACGTTTTGCCGTGAGCAGTGAGCTTATCATAGATGGTTCCACCGGGAAAAGAAAACCCGTTCAGCAGCGTCCAATCTCCAATCTCCGACAGGGATGGGCTGTGATCCAGGCCCCCCGAAGTCGTTGCATGTGCAAAAAATCGATTGGGCCAGGTTGGACCGGGAAGCGAAGCATGCCAATGATCGCAGACGCAAAATTCCTGGGCAAGCTGCGTAAGTACCGCTAACTGACTTGGCTTATAACACTTCATGATTTCGCCAAAACCAGTCGCAGCAGGATTAGCCTTTAAAATTACCCCCGCGTAATCCGCGACAAAGCCGCTGTTGTTGATTGCAGGATAGACCCCGCCGTTATACACTGAGCCCTCACCGCAGAGTTGCTGCACGACATCCGGGAACTCATGACCGGGATCAAATGGCATCACCAAATCCGCTCCAGTGGTCACTGGGTACGAAGCGCCCTTATATGTATTCTGAAAATTCGGATTAACTCCTTCTATCGAAGTGGGTTGTCCCGTGTGAGCATCGATGCCGCTGATACCGCTGAGCCCCAACATATGATCGAACGCACGATTCTCGAGCATGAGCACAAATACATGTTTGATATTCGGATTCGCCAAGTTATTTGACATAATTGCAGGATAGGTTGTTTGAATTGGATTTTGATCTCCTCCAATCCCTCGGTCAGCCTGTAAAGATGAAAGTCGCTCACAGCTTCATTCTACTACACCACAATAAGGTACTGATTTGTTCTCAAATACAATGGCGATAATCAGCGGTAAAATGAAAGAGCAATTTTCAGGTGCTGTTGTTTTCTCCAATATTAAGCTGATGCGGACAAAATTTCGGACTCTTTTGTTTGCGCTTCTTTCGTTGACAGCGACTGCGCCGATCAATGTGTATCTAGTTCATTTTATCATTTCAAGTTGCCGCCGGTAAGGGTAGTTGAACGATGAATTCGCTCCCCTCCCCTTCTTTGGTTTCGACTTGTATATCTCCGCCTTGCGCTTTAACGATGTCATAGCTCAGGCTTAAGCCGAGGCCAGTCCCCTGACCGGCAGGTCTTGTCGTGAAAAATGGCTGGAAGATTTTGTCTTTGATTTTAGATGGAATGCCAATACCGTTATCCTTAACCGAAATATGGATTTGGCCATCTGCTTTACTCGTCGCGATAGAAACCTTGGGGATGTACCCGGTTAGCTTCTCCTTTTTTTTCTCTGCAACAGCATAAAAAGCATTATTGCATAAGTTCACCAGCACCCTTACAATGTCCTGCGGAACAACCAGAATTTTTCCAACGGCTGTGTCATAATCTGTATCAACCTGAACTTCGACTGTTTGATCTTTTGCTCTCTGATTGTGGTAACTAAGCTTTAAGCATTCTTCAGCAATGACATTGATATCGGTGGGTTGCTTTTCTCCCTTGTCAGTCCGGCTGTGCTGGAGCATTCCCTTAACTATGCCATCTGCCCGCCTTCCATGCTGGATAACCTTGTCCTCATTATCGAATATCGTTGCCGCCAAATTCATTGCCCCCTGAACGTTTCCTGATTCTAATTCAAATC
>JAJPJP010000252.1 GCA_021324175.1 Chitinophagia bacterium | reverse complement strand
TACGCCGTCGGGTACCGGCTTACCTTTTGTGACGCTTCTACTGTCGATAATGATTTTTCCATTTTCGCGCGAAACATCTGCTCCGGCGGATTTCACGATCGCAAGTGCCACTAAGTCGTCATTCGACTCGCCGGGATTCAAGATGGTACATTTTGCTCCCGAAAGCAATGCAGCGGCGCAAGCTCTTTGCATCAAACTTTTCGACGCCGGCGCCCGGACGATACCCTTGAGTCTTGATGGCCGAATAATCACTAGCATAGAAATAAGGAGGTCATTCAGCGAGCCCGAATTATTGAATAAATTATTTTTTCGAGATCTGAAATAGGGATTGTTTTCGTTTGCGCTTTGCCAATCGTCTTTAAGAGCACATAATTGATCGACTGCTTTACCTTCTTCTTATCCATTTTCATCATGTCAAAAACTCTTTTTGGCTCAAACTCTGCCAACGTTGGCAGGCCATATTTATCGAGCGTGGCAATTACCCTGGACGTATCTTTGAAGTCAAGAAAATGTTCTGATATAATACAAGCCGTCACCATGCCAATCGAGATCGCTTTCCCATGGGATAGATCATACAGCTTCTCAATCGCGTGGCCGAGCGTATGCCCGAAATTTAGCAGTTGTCGTTGATCGCTTTCAAATTCGTCTTTTTTCACTACCTCCGATTTCAACAATGCATTCCGTTTGATAAGGGCCAGCAAAGCGGGCTTATTCCTCTGGAAATGAGAAAGATTGTATTTTTCGAGCAAGCGAAACATTGGCGCATCCATAATGCAGGCATGCTTGATGATCTCGGCGAAGCCGCTCGCCCACTCGTCACGCGGAAGCGACTTGAGAAAAGCAGGATCGTAAAGTAAGAAATCAGGTTGGTTGATTGTGCCTATTAAGTTCTTATAATCTCCGACATCGATACCGTTTTTCCCGCCTACCGATGCATCAACCATCGCCAAGAGCGATGTGGGAACATAGCCAAAACGTACGCCTCGCATGTAAACGGAACCAATGAAACCTGTAATGTCGGTTACCACACCCCCGCCCATTCCTACTAGTGTTGTTTTTCTGTCGGCTTCCAGTTCAATAAGTCTGTTAACTACATAATCGACTGTCCTCTGGTCTTTAAATAACTCGCCGGGTTTAGTGATGATGATCTTCCAGCCCTCAAGTTTCTTGCGAAAGGTCTGAAAAATATTTTCATCCGTAATGATAACGGCGTGGTTCTTTTCAGCAATCTTTGACAAAAATGAAAAATCAGCATCAAAGAAATAGCTCACTTTTTTTGCGGCAAATTGGAATATCTTCTTTTGCATCGATTAATAATTAAAAAAACTCAATTCAAATGGCGCGCCAGAACGAGAACTCCCGATATTGCAATTCGTTCAGCTTTCACATCGACCTTTCCTTTCGGCACCTTTGCAACATCGAAACGTATAGGCTTAATCATTCATTATCCTGTTTTGATGACTGATGCTCTCCATATGAACTGCATCAAAATATTTCGTAATAAATTCTCTGCTAAGTCCTAATTTGTCACCTTTGTCAAACGCCCGCTCCAAAATTGAATTCCATCGATTAGTTTGCAAAATCGTAATGCTATTGGCCTTTTTGTACTCCCCTATCTTTTCGGAAACCTTCATTCGGGTCGAAAGAATTTGCATCAATTCATCATCTAGGTGATTGATTTGTTGGCGCAATTTTTCGAGGGCTGCGTGGTATTCGTCAGATGCAATATCATCTCTTCTCCAAACAATCTGAGACAGCATTTCGGATAACTTTTCGGGGGTAATCTGCTGCTTTGCGTCACTCCAAGCTTTATCAGGATCAACATGACTTTCGATGATCAGACCGTCGAAATCAAGATCAATGGCTTTCTGAGCGACTTCCAACAAATTATCACGTCGGCCGCAAATATGAGAAGGATCGTTGATGAATAACATGCCCGGATTTCTGCGCTTCATTTCTATCGCCAAATGCCACATCGGTGCGTTACGATAATCAGTATTCCCATAAGAAGAAAATCCACGGTGAATCAATCCTATTTTCCTTGTGCCGGACTTGGCTATGCGCTCGACAGCACCTGTCCATAATTCTAAGTCCGGATTAATAGGATTCTTAATAAGAACCGGGATGTCGACACCTCGTAACGCATCAGCTACCTCCTGCACGCTAAACGGGTTAACAGTCGTTCTGGCCCCGATCCACACAACGTCGACTTCAAACGTCAGTGCATCTTCAACCTGCTTGGCTGTCGCAACCTCCACAGTCACCGGGATACCCGTTAATTTCTTCGCGTGTTGGAGCCAAGGCAGACCTTTAGTACCGATGCCCTCAAAACTTCCAGGCCTTGTCCGGGGTTTCCAGATTCCGGCCCTCATGATGTCGACTTTTCCCGTCTTAGCAAGTCGAACGGCCGTTTCAATAACCTGGTCTTCCGTTTCAGCGCTGCAAGGGCCAGAAATAATCAATGGCCGCTTTAGCCACTTTTGATCAACGAGATTTTTCATTGCTTTTATCTCTTCCATATATGTCAATATTGAATTAGTTTGATGTTACCGGCCGTTTGCCTCATTCATCCTTATTCTTCTTCCTTTGTAGTTTTTACCATCGATAGAACGGATCATTTGATTCGCCGAATTCCGTTCAATCTCTATCCAACTGTTGAGCTCTTTCATGTCAATCCTGCCTAAGACATCCTTGCGTAAATCGCTCATGTCAAGAATGAACTGAAGAAAGCTTGCCTTATAAAAACCGTCCTTCGTACCCAGGTTAACGAATAGTTTCATGAAATCGTTGTTACCGGTGCGTTGGCGAAACCCCCTGCCATTGTGCGCTGGCAGATTACTACTTGCCCGACCACGTCCAGCAGATTCGGTACCGAAGCTCTTAACTCTTTCGCGTATATTCAGATCTTCAGCGTTTTCATAATATTTTAGAAACCTGTCAAATTCAAGAGCGGCTACTCTTTTCAAAACCTCTTCTTTTCCGACCTCTGCAAACTTTTCTTCAAGCATGGAGACGTAGGTCTCATAATAGCCATGGCTGATATCTGCCTGCAAAAGCCTTTCCATGAAATGAAAGAACTGCTTACGGCATACATCCTTCCCGTCAGGAATTTCTAACTTATGAAACTTAGCCTGAACCATTCTTTCGATTTGCCTCAATTTGCCAACTTCGCGTAAGTGAACTATCGACAAACAGATGCCGGTGTTACCGGCTCTGCCGGTGCGTCCGCATCGATGAGTATAAATTTCAACGTCATCAGGCAATTCATAGTTAATAACGTGAGTTATACCCTGAATATCAATTCCTCGCGCGGCCACATCCGTGGCAATTAATAACTGCAGCGATCTTTCCCTGAATTCTCCCATCACCTTATCGCGTTGTTGCTGGGTCAGATCGCCATGAAGCGCATCAATTTCGTAACCTTCCCTGGTCAGTTTTTCAGCGATGTTTTGTGCATCCACTTTTGTACGGGTAAAAACAATTCCATAAATGCCCGGATTGAAATCTATGATGCGCTTTAAGGTTTCATATCGATGGTGGGCAGCCGTCACATAGTACTGGTGATCAATGTTCCTATTTGCAGTATTTACCTTTCCCACAGTTATCTCAAACGGGTTATTCATGTATTTGCGACTCACTCTCTTAATTTCCGGCGGCATAGTTGCGCTGAAAAGCCAAGTCGACTCGCGCTTTGGCGTATTTTGTAATATGAATTCAATGTCATCCTGAAAACCCATATTTAGCATTTCATCTGCCTCGTCCAGAACAACATAACTTATTTGTTGCAAGTTGATTGCTTTCCTTTCAATAAGATCAATTAGGCGACCAGGTGTAGCCACGACGATTTGAATGCCATTTTTCAGCTCCTTTATTTGTAGGCCAATTGACGCGCCGCCATATACGGCCAAAACCCGCATCCCGACTATGAATTTTTTAAAAGATTCAATATCGTTTACAATTTGAAGGCAGAGTTCCCTGGTGGGGCACACAACGAGGGCTTGGGGAAATCGCTGATTGGGATCAATCAACTGAAGAATGGGAAGTCCGAAAGCTGCTGTCTTACCCGTTCCCGTTTGAGCAAGACCTACCAGGTCTTTAGTTCCCTGAAGCAAGACAGGAATTGCCTGCTCCTGGATGGGTGTAGGATTCTCAAACCCAAGGGCATCAATAGCCTGAATTAATCTGGCATCCAACCCTAAACCTTCAAACTTCGACATACTTTTTTAAAATTTTGCGCAAAGGTACGAACATTGCGTTATGTTCGCCTTTGGCGCCGCCTAAGTATTTGCAATCGCGTCACTTATTTGATTATCCTCTTTATTTTATTTGCATTTACCATCAATTCCCACAGATAATCGTTGTTTTCCTTTTCCAGGCAACTCTTGAATTTTTTGAGCTGGGAAATATGTTCATTAAGTACATCCAGCACATTTTCCCTGTTCTGCATAAAAACAGGCGCCCACATGGCAGGGCTACTTTTTGCGAGTCGAACTGTACTTTCAAAGCCGCCTCCAGCCAATTCGAAGATTGCGTCCTCTTCCTTTTCCTTTTCAAGCACGGTATTGGCGAGAGCAAAAGAAGTGATGTGAGCAATATGGCTTACATATGCTGCGTGCATGTCATGCGAAGCAGCATCCATGTATACCAGATGCATTCCAAGAGTCTTGTAAATTTCTTCGATGGTCAGTAGTGCATCTTCCTCACATTGCTCGCGCTCACATATTACACAACTCCGACCCGCAAAAGAATCGCGTGTCGCTGCCTCCGGACCGCTAAATTCCGTGCCCCACATGGGATGAGTAGCAACGAATCTCCTTCGCATAGGGTGGCCATTTATAGAATTGCATAAGGCATATTTCGTGGAGCCGGCATCTGCGACAATCTGATTACCGCTAATCATATCCATTATTTCGCCAACAACAGTGACCGTCGCGTCGACGGGAATGGCCACGTAAATTAGGTCGCTCTTGGCAACCGCCTGGCTTAGCTCAAGCGTTTCGTCTATAAGCCCAAGCCTAAGTGCGGCTTCTATGGATTCTTTGGAGCGGCTGATGCCAATGACCTTTTTCGCGAGTTTTCGCTCTTTAAGGACAAGGCCGAATGATCCACCGATCAAACCTACCCCTACGACAGTGACTGTATCAAACATTTTCCAAATTTTTTCTTGCCTGGAAATCAAGTATTCGATTCGAACTTTCCAGAAATTTCTCTTCGGGAGTACAAAGACTCACGCGGATATACCGCGCTCCTGCATTTCCGAATATTCCCCCTGGTGTAACAAAAACGCCTGCGTTATAAAGAATTTCGTCGCTGATGGCGTAACAGTCAGGATAATTGTCTGGTATTTTTGCCCATACAAACATTCCGGCCTGGTTTCTTTCGAACCGGCAGGCCAACTGATCTAAAAGTGCAAATGCTTTCTCTCTCCTCGCGCGATAAATATCATTCAGTTTTTCATACCAGGCTGTACCTAATGAAAGGGCTTTTGCGCCGGCAAGCTGAATAGGTAAAAACATGCCGCTGTCCATATTGCTTTTGAATCGCAGGATCTCATCCAGTCGTTGTTGCGTTGCCAGCAGCATTCCGAGGCGCCAACCGGCCATATTATGTGATTTACTGAGAGAATTTAGTTCGATTACGACGTTTTTTGCACCGGGAATCGACAGCAGACTCATTGGCGAACTATTCAATATGAAGCTATATGGGTTATCATGAATAAGCAGCAAGTCATTTGCGTATGCGAAAGCTACTAACTGGCTGAATAATTCGCGCGTGGGAAGCTGCCCTGTGGGCATGTGAGGGTAATTGATAAACATCGCCTTTATTCGCCCCTTACCAAGACCGTCTATTATTTTCTTCAATTCTGTGAAATCAGGGAAGTAGCTGGTTTCTTCTTTTAACGAATAATAGACAGGCTCGGCGCCTGACAGTCGGACCGCGCTCGAGTATGTAGGGTATCCCGGATCAGGCACAAATACCCTGTCTCCCCGGTCAAAATAGGACATGCATACATGCACAATTCCTTCCTTACTACCCATTAGCGGAAGGATTTCAGAATATGCATCCACATCTACGCCATACCATTGCTTATACCAATCAGAAATCGCTTTTCTGAGAATGAGCGAGCCCCTGTAGCCCTGGTAGGCGTGCACGTTAGGTTTTTGTGATTCCTGCTGCAAAACTTCTATTACTTCGGGATGTGGCGGTAGATCGGGGCTCCCAATTCCCAGGTTAATTACTTTCTTTCCCCTGCTATTCAACTCGTCAATCTCACGGAGCTTTGTTGAGAAATAATATTCCCCGATGCCGTCAAGTCGTTTGGATGTTGTAATCATGATGTCGAACTAATTTTTACCGAATTCTTTCCCCGCCGTGCGGGAGGACGAATCCTAAATTGTTTTTCCTTTTTGATAAATTCCATAGATCCTCAGGGCAGCTGTAATTGGTTTTATCTCGGCGATTACGAGGTTAAATTGATCAATTGATTCAAATTCCATATCTACGTGAAAAGAATACTCCCAATCACTTCCCGGAATTGGAAATGATTGAAGCTTGCTCAAATTGACACCGCCTTCAGCGATTTTTGTAAGGACGCGTGCAAGACTTCCACGGGAATGATCGGTATGAAAGTTTACTGAGGCTTTATCTGCGTCAGCCACGTTATCTTGGCTAGCCGGGTGTTGAAGTATTAAGAAGCGCGTGTAGTTACTTTTCATAGTCTGAATATTGGGCGCAATGATATCCAGGCCGTAAAGTTCGGCAGCAAGCTTGCTCGCGATGGCAGCGATATGCTTGCTGCGATGATGATGGACATTTTTTGCACTCAGCGCAGTGTCTTCTGTTTCAACAAGCTTCCATCCATACCGGTCAAGAAATTCCAGGCACTGTTGTATGGCCATCGGGTGGGAATGCACTTCTCGTACCTCAGATATTGTTATACCCGGATTAACCATAAGATGTTGACCAATATGGAGATAAATTTCTCCCACAATTTGAAGACGACTTTTTTGCAAGAGGTTGTAATTTGGCAAAATGCTCCCGGCGATTGAATTTTCGATCGCCATAACACCACCATCACTATCTAAACTATTTTCCGCCACTTTTATGACTTCTCGAAAAGATGCACAGGGAATGACTTCCACCTGATTCCCAAAGAAATGTCTTGCCGCTTCTTGGTGAAAGCTGCCTTCGTAACCCTGAATTGAAACGCGTGTACTTTTCATAAAAAAAAATCCCGGCAGATGCCGGGATTCTATTGTTAATTATTCTGATTTACTTCATCTAACAAAGGCATTCCCGGCTTCCACCTGGTAGAAAAAATAATAAAAATAAAAATAACGGTATGCCCTATTCGAAACCATATAACCAAAAGTATAAACTTATTTTAATTGGACAAAATAAATCTTGCAACAAAAAGACTTATCAGCATAAATTAACCCTGTTCGTGGCTAGTTGATTCTTTTGGCAATCAACTCATCAATCTTTCTAAATAGGTGAATTGGCTTATAAATTCTCCAATTATCCACATAAGTAATCGCGATATACTTCTCCAGTTTTGCACGAAGGAATTCTTCCCTCGTCTGATCCGGCATATTCAGGCACACGATCCATCCCCCCGAGTCCGCCAGCTCGTCATACCATTCCTCGTAATAATCCTTATCGCCGCTATGAAAGTTGAGAACGTTTTCTCCAATTAGAATGAATTTATTGATTCCCTCCGCAATAAATGCATCAGCCACCTCCCTTTTAAGCTCCATGATGTCATTTTCGATTGCGTCGTTCCATTCACCAATCAATTCAATGACCGCGTAATGCTCCTCGTAGTCCGCCATCAATACTTTTAAGTACAACGTACGTGACCCGAAGTCATCCCACTGAGGATGAATATAGTAATTGTATATGGTTTGAGTGAATTGAAATTCAGAATGAACTCTTCCATAGAACGGAGATCGTTCATCTTCTTCGCTAACATAAATATGGCGCCAATTATAAAAAG
>JAJPJP010000185.1 GCA_021324175.1 Chitinophagia bacterium | reverse complement strand
TAATCTCCTTGCCATATACAAGTAATTTAAGATGAAAAATTCTATCTTAACTACCTGTCCTAAATTTGGGGGGAATCATAGTACGTTAGATTTTTGGCGATTAAATTGATGATGAACATTTGTAACTTTCGCTGTCATTGGCAAGATAAATTCCGAACATCGTAGGGTATGCAAAGATTATTAATGAAAATATTAACGAAAAAATAAATTACATAAGAGTCGGGCAAAAAAATTTAACAATAAAAGTTTTACTTCCGTGCAAGGCTATAATAGAAATTATTTTCATTTTGTTATTTCCAAATAGCGAAAAGAAATGGTTAAAAAGATTGTAAAAGAGCCGCTACTTTTCAAGGCTAGGTTGGCCGGCGTTTGTCAACTGCTTGAAGCCATTACAGCTGCATACGGGCAAGTCATCGTACTCGGCAGCCTTGTTGTCGCTGGCAATGCCTCCGCTACTGCTGCCAACATCTTGGGCCACGAGCGGTTATTTTGGTTGGGTTTCACTTCCTCGCTTATCGGGGTTGCGTTTCATATCGCTTGGGCGTTTCTTATCTATGAGTTGCTGAAACCTGTGAACAGAAGCCTTTCTTTACTCGCAGCGTTTGTCATTCTCGTCGATTGCGCGATTCAGGCTTTCACCAGTCTCTTGCACCTCGCTCCATTGCTCATCCTGCAAGGCGGTAGCTCCTTGAGTGCATTCACTCCGCAACAGTTGCAATCGCTTGCTCTCATGTTTCTCAAATTAGATGCTTACGCCTTCGATATCGATCACGTGTTCTTCGGATTCTGGTGCGTTCTGATCGGGTACCTCATTTTCAGGTCGACCTTCCTGCCTCGAGTTCTGGGAGTGCTATTTGCGATTAGTGGTTTGGGTTGGGTGACTTATATATTACCACCCCTTGCGAACTATCTGACCCCATTTATCATTGCCGCATCCGCCCTCGGGGAAATACCGCTGGAGCTATGGCTCATCGTGAAGGGTATGAATGTTCAACGTTGGAAGGAGCAAGCTGCAGCGGGAGGAATTAAGAGCGAAATTCATAAAAACTGATCCACTCTTCTTGATTTTATTCTTATTGCATTAATTCATTCTTAATTTTCAAATCATGAATGCCTTCTTTCTTCATCTTTACTTCTATCAACAAACACATCTATTCACCCCATATCCTGTCATGAAAAGACATGACACGAAAAACAGCAACTTGTTACTCGAGGTTCATTTTTTAATTTCGAGTAACATCTGAGTAACAAATTTGAGGAAAGTATATGTAACTGAATGCAATTATCGGATACATAAAACCGTTAGTAGTCAACCAAATCATACAATCGGAAATCAAAGGAAACAAAACTCATTTTCCGATACAGAATTTGCTAAAAATATAATCGAGTTGGTCCTCAGTGCTAATTTCTCCCGTAATTTCGCCAAGGTAATGGAGGCATTCGCGGATGTCAGATGCAACCAAATCTACAGGCACCTTGTTGGAAATTCCGGTTTTAATCAGGTTCAGAGAGTCCAGGACTTTTTGAAGAATATCGAAGTGCCTCATGTTGGTAATGATAACATCAGGAGATTTTGCGCCATCCTGAATGACCGACTCCAGCAATTTGCTTCGCAAATTTTCGATATTCTGTTTTTGCTTAGCCGAAATGAAAATGACGTCCTTCGAATTTGAAAATCTTTGTTTTGCAATTTTTTCCCCGACCAGATCTATCTTGTTTATCACCGTTAGTATTTGCTTACTTTGCGTGTTTTGGCCCAGGTTTGTTCGGCTTTCTTCAATGTGCTCATCCATCACATCAAAAAGTAAAATCACCACGTCGGCCTCCTGAATTTTGATTCTGCTTCGCTGAATGCCTAAAATTTCGATGTGATTTGTAGGTTGCTCCCTAAGGCCGGCCGTGTCAATCAACCTGAACAACACGCCTCCAATGTTAATTACTTCTTCTATTGTATCCCTCGTCGTTCCCGGGATATCGCTTACAATTGCGCGGTTTTCGTTTAGCAAAGCATTAAGCAGCGTCGACTTACCTGCATTAGGTTTACCAACTATTGAGACCTTAACTCCATTTTTAATCACATTCCCCAATCTAAATGATTCAAGCAACGAAGAGGTCACCATCACCGCGTCATTTAGCAATACCACGAATTTTTCCCTATCGGCAAATTCAACGTCCTCTTGCGAAAAATCCAACTCCAGCTCAATGAGCGATGAAAATTCAAGAATTTTTTCTCGAAGTACCTTCAGAGTTTGGGAGAATCCGCCCCGCATATTTTGAATTGCCGTCTTGAGGGAAGCTTCGGTATTGCTGGCAATGATATCAGCAACTGACTCAGCCTGGGCCAGGTCCAATTTGCCATTGAGAAATGCACGTTGCGTGAATTCGCCTGGTTTCGCCGGCCTTGCTCCCTGACGAATAAGAGCGCGTATAACCTCCTCCAGCACGTATGGAGAACCATGACAGGAAATTTCAATCATGTCCTCGCCAGTGTAAGACCTTGGAGACCGGAAGACTGTTACGACCACTTCGTCAAGCGGCGTATTGTTCTCTTTCAAGAATCCGACTGCGGCGGTGTGGGATGCCAATTCTGAAATTCTTTTCGAGGGAAATAGCCTGTCAATTATAGCAAAGCTAAGCGCACCGCTCATTCTAATCACACCGATTGCACTGGAACCTGGCGGCGTAGCAAGTGCAACGATCGTATCATCCCAGCCCCGAAGTCTGCTAAGCATCGCTTCCTAAAATTTTCGAACATTAATATAAACCCGGAAAATAAAAAACCCCCTCGAACTCGAAGGGATTTTAACATATCCTGGAAGAATATTTATTGATCCTGGAGCTTGAAAACAATCGGTTGTCTCTTATATGATTTAACGTGCCGGCCATTCTGAACCGCAGGTGTCCACTGTCCACTGCTCTTTTTAATTACCCTGATTGCTTCGTCGCGAAGACCACCTTCAGTCGGGCCGCTTTCAGCCTGGATGTCACTCACATTGCCATCTTTGTCCACAACAAATTTAACAACAACCGTACCCTGAATTTCGCTATTGATTGCATCGTCGGGATAATGGAAATTCTTATAAAGGAATCGCTGCCAGGCAGCATCGCCACCCTGGAAACTGGATTCAATCTCCACCTTTGTAAAAATTTGGTTTTCATCGTCATTTTTTGGCGTTTCAACGACCCCTTTTCCCTGGTCTACCGGAGGTGCTGTAATACCATCATCCTTTTGGCCCTCCTGGTTAACTGTGCCAATCTTTGTATCTTCCAATTTCTCCTGTTCGGGAGGTTTATCTTCTTTTTTCACTTCTTCATCCTTAACGATCTTGGGCGGAGTAAACTTTGCCATTTCCACTTTTGGCGGTTCCTTCGGAGGTGGGGGCGGAGGGGGTGGTTCGTCCTTCTTCTGTTCTTTTACGTCCTGTAATTCCACATCCTGCACAACCATATTCTGTTTTTTAGGTCCATTACCTATCGCATTGGAGAGAAAAAAACCTCCAAGCAGCAAAACGCATATGGAAACAGTTGAAATGATCGATACCTTCAACCTTCGGTTGTAGGATTTTCTCAATTCATACGCTCCGTAGTCCTTGTTCCTTCCATCAAAAATGATGTCCAGAACATCTGCGCTCAAAATCTTATTTATGTCCATAGCTGCATCGATTTAAATTTAATGAATGCCATTTGCCTGTTCTGTCCTTTGAACCAGGCTGTATTCCATCGGAGAAATGTCGACCTGGGCAAAACGCTTAACATCATCTATTTTCATTTCATCAACAATATTGACGACATCGCCATAGGTTGCGTCCTGGTCGGGTTTCAATATGACTACAAAATCTGCCGGATCAGTTCGCCTTTTCTTGTCTAAAACAATATCACGAACTCCTTTAAAACTGGTCGATTGCAGCTTCGTGGGATCCATTCCTTCGTAATAATATATCTGGTTGTTTTTGCCCAGCATGATGGTTAAAACAGCCGACTCTTTTACCTTATTTTGTTCGTCCGGCTTATCGACATCCTTTGGCAAGTTCAACGGCATTGCCGTTGGCTGGCTCATTGTGGTCGTAAAAATAAAGAAAGTGATCAGGAGGAAACCCAGGTCAACCATAGGAGTCAAATCGACGCGCGTGGATAATTTTTTCCCTTTTTTTACGCCGGGCCCCTTTTTATGACCACCACCACTTGAGGTATCCATTTCTGCCATAAAAAAATATTTACTTGTTAAAAATCAAACTATTATGAAACACCTTTGGCCGTTCCGTTCTGATTCGCTTTCCACAGCTCAGTTCCTGTCGGAATGGAAACGGGACTTGTGACCAACTGGAACTTCAGCAAATCATTTTTCTTAAATGCAGAAATGACTCCCTGAAACGACGGGTATTTCGCCTCGTTGTCACCACGAATGACAACCTTCATCGGCGTACCAGAATTAGCAAAAGCTGTCATTGCAGCCCTGACCCATTCAATTAATTCATTATTCAGCGTATCCTTGACGGGAATGCCACCCACAACAACATCTTTTAGACCATCTGGGACTCCCATTTTGTCCAGAAAAGGCTTTAACTGCGAAAAAGGTACACCGATATAAGACGTCGGCAGCCTGGAAAAGAAACCCTTTTCCTGATCGGTTAGCCCAAGATTCTTTTGAGAATTTATTGTATTGATTATTTCCTGCTTTTCCGCTGAATTATTGTCAGAAACAGACAGGTAAACCTTGCCGGCTTTATCTATGGTGATCATCAGCACGTTATGTTCAGGAACCATCTTCGTGTAAACAGAGTTCGGCGTAGTCACCTTTAACGCTTCCGGTGGCTTGAATTTAGCCGCCAAGATGAAAAAAGACAAAAGCAGGAATGCCACATCACACATGGCCGTCATGTCGATATTCGTGCTCTTGCGGGGTAATTTGGCTCTTCCCATTCTTTAGAGATTTATATGGTTTAGATGCAATTTTTTACTTATTCCATAACTTTCTATCACTTATGAAACAACTCATTTATAAAGTGATGCGAAACTTTGCGTCAACGTGAAACCGCTCTCATCAATGCCGTAAGTAATACCGTCAATTCTCGTGGTGAATATATTATACATAATGATTGCGATGGCCGAAGTGCCGATTCCCAATGCAGTATTATACAAAGCTTCGGAAATCCCCTGTGAAAGCCTTTGAGCAGCTTCACCGCCGCCGGCAGCGCCCAGCGCAGCGAATGAACGAATCATTCCTAGAACTGTACCCAGCAGACCCATGAGGGTTGCTACTGAAGCGATTGTAGACAGAAATACCAGGTTTTTTTCCAGCATTGGCAATTCAAGAGCTGTGGCTTCTTCCACCTCTTTTTGAATGGCCAGTACTTTCTGATCTGTGTCCAATTCCGGTATGGTGATCATTTCTTTGTATTTGCGCAATCCGGCCTTCATCACATTACCAACGCTTCCCTTTTGCCTGTCACATTCAACAATGGCGGCATCAATATTTTTGTTGGCTAAATGATATTGAACCTTGCGAATGAATTCTGCAATATTTCCCGTCCCGGTGGCCTTGCTAATCGTCATGAAACGCTCGATAACAAAAGTAAGTACCGTGAGGAGGGCACCGATCAGAATCGGAACAATGATTCCACCAAGATACATCCGGTAGAGGTCACCCTTTGCTCCATCATATTTTGGCCAAAACCATCCGTCTTCCAGTGTTTTCTCAAAATTGGCGGGATTGCCCAAAAAGAAACGCCAAAATATATAGCCTATCAGTACACAAGTGACGGGCGCAATCCATGATATTGAATTGCCCTTTTTGATTGGTTGAACCGAAGTCGAAGCCCTGGCGGCGGCAACCGTAGCAGTTGGTTTTGTTTCAGCCATGATCGTTTGTTTTTAGTGTTTAGAAAATTAGTAGTATGTAATAGCAATAATTGATTATACAATTCTAAGAAAAAAACTATTCAATGGGCAAATTTGGATAATAATAATTTTTTAAGGATTCACAATATAAGCAAAATTGTAAATGCTCATGAGATTAAATCCTTCGAATATATCAATTGCGTAACTTCTTCTGTTCGTGAACTTGGGACTTGCAGACTCTCCGCTCGTAAAATAGGTTCTATGTTGCAGGTCTGTTTAGGTATCTTCATTTTTCAAAAAACAATTTCGATGATCATCTTCAGAACTAAACTGCTACTGATTTTTTTTCCCATAGCTGTCTTTTTAACGCGTATAGAGGCTCAGGACAAAAAAACGCAAACGCCTGCTGCAAACGGCCAGCAAAATTCTGCCGGAGCAACCATTGCCAAGTCTGGACCCAAAGCATATAAGGATGTCATTACTGATAAAGCCAAAACATCCAAAGGTCTATTAACGGTTCACAAAGTGGACGACAAATGGTATTTCGAGATACCTGATTCAATATTTGACCGGGAAATTTTGGCAATTACCCGAATAGCCAAAACCGCCACAGGCGCAGGGTATGGGGGGGAAGAGGCTAATGAACAGGTACTTAAGTTTGAAAAAGGCCCGGATAACAAGGTGTTTTTAAGAGTCGTTTTTTTTGTGAATGTTGCTTCAGACTCCCTTCCCATCTATCAGGCTGTCAAAAGTTCCAATGTCGATCCAATTGCTGCATCTTTTGACATAAAAGCATTGGGAAAGGACAGCACAGGTGCTGTGATCGACGTTACAGACTTCTTTAAAGGCGATAACCAGGTGGTCTCAATTTCGTCGGTATTTAAGCGCCAATTCAATATTACTGCCCCGTCTTCTGATCGTAGCTTCATCAATGAAATTAGGACCTTTCCGATCAATACTGAGGTGAGGGCAACCAGAACCTATTCTGCGTCGACGCCAATGCCCGGCGCTTCGCCTTTTCCCACTGCGAATCTGATTGCGGCTTCAGAAACCGGTGCAGTCACGCTTGAATTAAATACATCAATGATTCTGCTTCCCAAGACACCATATCGCCGGCGCTTCTACGACGAAAGAGTTTCTTACTTTTCGGATGGCTACACCAATTATGGCCTTGATGCGCAAAAGTCAGAATCCGAGCGTTTTATTGTGAGATGGAAGCTCGAACCGAGACCGGAGGATGTCGAAAAAATGAAAAGGGGAGAGCTGGTAGAACCTCGAAGACCTATTGTATATTACATCGATCCCGCGACTCCCGTCAAATGGCGTAAATATTTGAAGTTAGGGATCGAAGACTGGCAAAAAGCCTTTGAACAAGCAGGTTTCAAAAATGCAATCATCGCTAAAGACTGGCCTGAAAATGATTCGACAATGAGCCTGGAGGACGCTCGCTTCTCAGTCATTAGGTATTTTGCATCTGACATCGAAAATGCCTATGGTCCCAATGTCCACGACCCACGAAGCGGCGAAATAATCGAAAGTCATATCGGATGGTATCATAATGTAATGAACCTCTTACGCGACTGGTATTTGATTCAAACAGCTGCGGTCGATCCTCGAGCCCGTAAAATAAAATTTGATGATGAACTTATGGGGCAGCTAATTCGATTTGTGTCGTCTCATGAAGTAGGTCATACACTAGGGCTACCTCATAACATGGGTTCATCTTCGGCCACGCCGGTTGAAAAGCTCCGTGACAAAGCCTGGGTGGAGGCTAACGGACATACGTCGTCGATTATGGATTATGCCCGATTTAATTACGTAGCTCAGCCGGAAGACAGTATTGGACCGGAGGGATTATACCCGAGGATCGGTGACTATGATAAATGGGCGATCGAGTGGGGTTACAAAATCATCCCGGGTATGGACGAAAAATCCGAAAAAGCCACTTTAAATGAATGGGCCAAAGCGCACGCCAACAATCCCCGTTATCGCTTTCTTCGGCAGCGGATAATTCCAACGGACCCCAGAGCGCAAACCGAGGATCTGGGAGATAATTCGATGAAAGCAAGCGAATATGGAATTAAGAATCTCAAACGGATACTTCCCAATCTCTCAAAATGGACATTCCAGCCGGGTGAGCCATTTGATAATCTTGAAGAACTATATGAGCAGGTCATCATTCAGCTCCGCCGCTATATGGGCCACGTTACTGCCAACATTGGCGGGATTTACGAAGACCCGAAAACTTATGACCAACAAGGTGAAGTATTCACGCCCGTACCAAAAAATCTTCAAAAAGATGCAGTCGCGTTCCTGCTTAAAAACGCTTTTGAAACGCCTCAATGGTTACTCGACTGGAAACAATTAAAGGAGTTCAATCAGGATCAGGTAGTCGAGGAGATTAGAAATTTTCAGCAGGGAGCGCTTTCGGGTGTCCAAGGCATTCTCGAACCGGGGCGCCTGGAAAGAATGTCAGAATCCATGGCGCAACTTGGCAAGGACGCCTATTCAACTGATGAACTCATGGATGATCTGCGCAAGGGGATCTGGAGTGAACTCTATTCCCGGAAAACACCAGATATTTACCGTCGGAACCTTCAAAAAGTATTTGTTGAAACCTTGGGTAACCTGATCAATGGTCAGGGCGGTATAAGGATCCAAGGTTTCTCCGGGCGTTCCGCAAGTTCGCTCGGAATTACCAATGTAAACATTCGCACATCGGATATCATTTCAGTTGCAAAAGGCACTCTTAGGACCTTGAAGACAGATATCACCGCTGCGCTGCCCTCTATTCAGGATAAGATGACACGTTTTCACCTACAGGATATGATTGAAAGGATTAATCTTATCCTAAATCCGAAAGGATGAAGTTAAATGAAATCGGCTAGTATTTGGCGGTCGCAATGTCCGCCATTTTTATATGAAAGTGATCATTGCTCCCGACAAATTCAAAGGTAGCCTGACGAGCCTTGAGTTTTGTGACATCATGGAAGAGGCTATTCACCGGATTCACCCTGCGGTTGAAATCCTCAAATTTCCACTTGCTGACGGCGGGGAAGGTTTTATGGATGCGGTCTCCTGCTATACAAATGCAAAGCTCAGGTTTGCCAATGTAATGGATCCTTTATTTCATAGCGTTTCTGCACCGTGGCTTCTGTCAGTTGATGGGACCAGAGCGTTTATCGAAATGGCCAAGGCCTCAGGCTTGCAACTGTTGCATCCAAGCCAATACGACTGCAGGATTACCTCGTCATACGGAACGGGACAACTGGTGAACTGTGCCATACAATCCGGCGCGCGTGAAATAATCATTGGCGTAGGTGGGAGCGCGACTAATGATGGCGGTATGGGCATGGCCGTCGCTTTGGGCTACCGATTTTTGGACAAAACGGGCCGCGAAATAAACCCCGTTGGAAAAAATCTGATTCAAGTCGAACGCATTGAAACGCCGCCCGCTTATCCCCATAAGAATTTGCGATTTATTGTCGCAACTGATGTCGAAAATTTCCTGATTGGCGACCAAGGCGCGACCAAGGTATTCGCCAGGCAAAAGGGCGCGACTGAAACTACAGTCGCTGAGCTTGAGCGTGGCATGACCCATTTTGCAGAGGTAGTGTCCAGGGAGACGCGTGTAGATGTTTCAGCTTTGCCAGGTGGCGGTGCGGCGGGAGGCCTTGGGGCAGCATTGGTTGCATTTTTAAATGCGAAGATGATTAGTGGCGCCGACCTCCTGTTAGCGTATAGTCACGCGGCCGAACAAATTGCAATTGCAGACCTAGTCATTACGGGAGAAGGGAAATTCGACGAGCAGACCCTGCGTGGAAAACTTGTTTCAAAGGTTGCGAATTTGGCAAAAAGACACAACACAAAGCTGGTGGGCGTGTTTGGGCGATGCGAAGTAGATATTGCTGTGGCCTCAAATATCGGAATACAGAAAATTTTTCAATTGGTTGATTGGGCACCCAACTTGGAGGAAGCGATTTCGGGTTCCCAGGCAATTCTCGGAAAAATCGGCGTGGAACTAGGTAAACAACTCCTGAGGGAGGCCAAAAATGAATAGGAAACATAGACGCATTACCACTATTCGTAACGGAGCGCTTCGATAGGGTTAAGGCTTCCGGCCTTGAACGCAGGATATAGTCCCGCAAGAAGGCCGGTAATAAAGCAAATTGCGATCCCATATAACAGCCAATCGATGGGAAGAACAAATCCGGTACTTAGGACGATCGAAAAAACATTCCCTAAAATAACGCCCAATGCGATTCCGAAAATAGCACCCATTAAAGAAATGCTAATTGCTTCATAAAGAAACTGCCGCCGGATACTTTTTTGTTTGCCCCCGATTGCCTTAATAAGACCGATTTCCTTGGTTCTTTCATTTACAGATACAAGCATTATGTTCATCAACCCTATGGCGGCGCCCAAAAGGGTTATTGATCCGATTCCGACTGCCGCGCCGGTAATATACCTGAGTTGGCTGAGCAAAAGGTCTACAAAAAAATCGCTCTTGTCAATCGCGAAATTATTGTCCTCGGTAATTGCGAGTTTTCGAATTGGACGGAAAACGCCTTCCGATTCGCTGATTGCCCCGTCAACTTCTTTGATATCAGGGACCTTAACTAAAATCGTAAAGGATGCATTTTCGTTGGTATTAAAAAAGCGACGGACATTGTTATAGGTAGTAAGTATCACGTTGTCCCAGCTGAAGCCAAGAGTCGAGCCCTTTGATGCGAGCGTTCCAATTACCCGATAAGGTATGTTGTTGATCTTAATGATTTTTTCCAGCGGGTTTTCTGGATTGTTGCCAAAAAACTTCTTTGCAATATCGCTTCCAATGATGCAGACGTTTCGCGCCGACTGAATATCAAGGTTGCTAAATTCGCGCCCTGCAGCCAGGGTGTAGCCGTTGAGGTCAATAAAATTTTCATCGCCGCCATTGATCCTGACCGTTGGATTGGTTTTCTTGTCTCCTAATGATACAACTGCATCTCTCGTTCCAGGCAGATTTAATGATATTTTTGCAGGATAGTCGAACGAATTCTTGAATTCTTCCGCCTGCATTTTTGTTATAGGTTTGCCGGTGTTTGATTTTTTCGCCTTGCGAGCTCCTTTCTTCTCTTTTTTGACATCGTTATTCCCACCAAATTGAACATTAAATTGTTTGTAGTGAATGGTAAATCCGTTAGCTCCCATCGACGAAAAACTTTCGGTGAATTTCTGCTTCATGGCTTCTATTGCCGTGTTTATTCCGACCAGGGCCATAATACCAAAAGCAATAATAGCAACGGTAATTCCAGTTCTAAGCTTGTTTGCCCTGACGGTCCTAAAAGCCAGCAAAAATGTGTCGATGATTTTCATTAAAAGCAAAATCTTGGACAACTAAATTAACCATTCTGTTATCAAACCATTGAAATCTTTTATGAGAGGAGATTCTCTGCAATCAGTGGCAACCCAAGCCCAGGCTTTCTTGGTCTGCCGATGAATGACATCCAAGCGTTCCGTCAACCGTGGAAGCCTATATCGCCGAAGCGGATTATTGGCCTATACATAAATTACATATAGTTCGTTGATCAACCATTGCGGGAAAATTCCCAGCACAATGACAATCACAGCGACGGCAAATAGCGCATATTGAAAACCAATACCGACCTTGAGTTGTTGTGGTTCGCCGGTTTTAAAATACATGGCCTGGATAATTCGAAAATAGTAATATACACTGATCGCTGCACATGCTACTGCAAATATTACCAGCCAAAGGAAATTTCCGGTTTCCAATGCGGCCGCGAGCATGTAATATTTCGCAAAAAAGCCTGCTGTCAGCGGAATTCCGGCGAGCGACAATAAGAATATTGTTGTAACCAGGGCAATGCCGGGGTAGGATTTGGCAAGCCCATTGAAACCTTCAAATGAGTAATCCTTCATTTTACCCAGAACAGCAAATATTCCGATAGTAGCGAGGTTGTATGCTGCTGCGTAAAGGATGATTCCTTCTTTGGCAAAATTATTCAGAGCCAGCAGCGCAAACAGCATGAATCCCGCCTGGGCAATGCTCGAATAGGCGAGCATTCTTTTGACGCTTTGTTGAAAAACCGCTGTGATATTACCGATGAATAAAGTAGAGGCGATAATAATGGCAACGAATAGCTGCCAGCGCGATTGCATTTGGCCAAACGCATCGCCGAAAAGGCGGATGAAACCGATAAATACACCGGTCTTAACGATCGTAGCCATGAAAGAAGTGAAGACTGTTGGGGCTCCATCATAAACGTCGGGCGTCCAGAAGTGAAAAGGCGCCGCCGAAACCTTGAAAGACATTGAAACCAACAGTAAAAGCAATCCTATCATGTAAAGGGGTGAGGCCGCCGTTCTCCCAACAGCGATATCATCAAGCATGAATGAGCCGTTCGGGGTTGCGCCATAAAGGAAAGCGATACCAAGGAGCATCAGGCCGGTTGAAAATGCCCCCATTAAGAAATATTTAAGAGATGCTTCGTTGCTTTTCAAATCTTTCTTTGCTGCCCCGGTCAAAATATATAACGGGATTGAAATGATTTCAATGCCCAGGAAAAGCATCAGCAGAGTATTGAATGATGTTACGATGCTAATCCCACACAAAACAAAAAAAATGAGTGCGAAATATTCCGCGGCGTTGTGACCGGTCTCGAAAATATCGGTAGAGGACAACAAGAAAAATATCAGCGTGGAAGCGAATGCAATCGAATTGGACAAGAGCCCGAATGGCGCGAAATACAACATATTGTGTAAATCGATGTTGAAAAAGTGGTCACCATTAAGTTCAAGCGTATTTACCACGAGTAGCAGGATCAATCCAACGACTGCAAAAGTTTGCAATGAGCGCTTGCTTTTTGAAAAGAGGCCGCTGAACATCATCACAATTCCCCATATGGCAGAAAAGATTATAGAATTCATAGAAATGTCAATACTTGAATAAAGCTAGATTTTATAGTTCATTTTGGAAATAATTGAGTCCACGAAGTGCCTCGTTAAGTCAAAAATGGGTTGCGGGTAAACGCCAACAATTATAATAATTGCAACCAAAATGATCAGCGCAAATTTTTCATTTGCCCGAATGTCTCTCGCGTTTTCCGTAAGTGCATTCGTATTTCCGTAAAATACGCGCTGAATCATATTCAATGTATATACTGCTGACAAAATAACACACACCGCGGCTGCTACTGTGAATACAACATTATATACCGTCGCTGCCGACGTGTAAATGCCACTAAACATCAAAAACTCTCCGATAAAACCGTTGGTCAGGGGAAGTGCGACATTGGCTAGTCCTACGATAACCAGCAAAATGGCCAAGCCCGGAGCTTTTTGTGCAAGTCCTCCAAGTTCTGATATTTTTCGAGTGTGAAGTTGTTTCTCTATGAGGTCGATAACTATCCACAACCCGATAATATTGATGCCATGGCTGAACATTTGAATCATAACGCCCTGCATGCCGATTTTTGTCGTCGCAAAAATAGCCAGACACATCAAGCCCATGTGGGCAATCGAAGAGTAAGCAACGAGACGCTTCAGATCATCCTGCTGCATTGCGATCAACGAGGCATAGATCATTCCTATAACGCAAAGAGCTGATACAGTATCTCCCCAAGCCCAAGAGCCGATGGGGAGTACAGGGGCCAACCAGCGAATTATTCCAAATATTCCCATCTTGACCATAATGCCACTTAAGACCATGGTAACCGCAGTCGGCGACTGTTCATAGGTATCTGGCTGCCAAGTATGAAAAGGAAAGATTGGCATCTTAATAGCAAAGGCCAAGAAAAATAACCAGAAAAGCCAGTTTTGCGAAGCAGCGGGAAGTTGCGATCGTAATGCGTAAAATGCATCTATGGAGAATGATTTGTCGCGAGTATGAAAATACAGATAGATGATTCCCACAAGCATTAAAAGGGACCCGGTAAAGGTGTAAATAAAAAACTTAAAAGTCGCCTGTATCCTTCTCTCGCCTCCCCACTGTGAGGATAGAAAATAAACAGGTATCAGCGCCAGCTCCCAAAAAAAGTAGAACAGCAGGGCATCTGTCGAAACAAAAACACCCAGCAATCCTGCCTGGCTCAGAAGCATCAGCGCATAAAAATTCTTAGCGTTCGGGTATTCGTTCCGATAGGTCGCGATGAAAATTATGGGAAAGGAAATCGTCGTCAGCAAAGACAGAATTTGGCTCATGCCATCGAGAGAAACTGAAAATCTACTGCCGAGACTAAATATCCAATCTGTCTGATAATGCAGGTAACTTTCGTTTGTGATCCAGAGACCGAAACATGAAACCACCAAGGAGATAATAGAACTGATCAATGACCAGTTTTTTGCGGCTCGCTGGCTTCTTAGAAAAAAACTCAACAATCCGCTGAGCAGGGGAATTAGAATTAGCAAAATTGGAATCATGTCTTACCGCTTTTCTACTTTCAAGTCATTTTCTTAAAATAATCTGTATGGCGAACAGAATGATAATGCCCAAGACCATCATCAATACATACGCTCCAACCTGGCCGCTTTGAAGAAGCCTGAGTTGGCGACTTCCATATTGAACGATTCGACCCACACCATTTACAATCCCATCGATGATCGCGCGGTCGAAAATTGAATCAAAAAATTTACCCAAAACATTGACCGGTTTAACAATGATCATGTCATACAATTCATCGACATACCATTTGTTTGCCAGCACTTTTCCAAATCCTTTCGGTTCGCCCAGTTCGGGATTCTTGCTGAATCTGCTCCACGAATACACCACTCCAACCAAAGCAACGAGCACAGAAACCCCAATGAGTGTCAGTTCCCGTGAACCGCCAACTTCGACAGTTTGGCTGAGAGTTTCTGAATGTTCAAATACAGGGTGAAGAAAATTTCTGAGGAGGTGGGAATCCCTGACAAATACGTCCGGAATTCCAAGAAAGCCACCGATGCATGAAAGGATCGCCAGGATGACTAGTGGAATCGTAATCTGGGAAGGACTTTCCTGAATATGCTTTCGTTGATCCTCCGTTCCTCTGAAATTACCTTGAAATGCGGTTGCATAAAGTCGAAACATGTAAAATGCCGTCATCAGAGCCGTGATTAGGCCAACGACGAAATAAATTGGGTTGCGGGCATAGGCAGCAGACAGAATTTCGTCTTTTGAGAAAAACCCTGCAAACGGTGGTATACCGGCAATTGCGAGGCAGCCAAGAAGAAAAGTCAGATGAGTAGTTGGCAAAAGTCTCTTTAATCCTCCCATCTTTCGAATGTCTTGTTCGTGAAGGGCGTGAATGACTGATCCGGCGCCTAGAAAAAGGAGGGCCTTGAAGAATGCATGGGTCATTACGTGAAAGACAGCACCAGTATAGGCGCCAACTCCGAGTCCGAGAAACATATATCCCAGTTGACTGACCGTTGAATAGGCAAGCACTTTCTTGATATCATTTTGTTTTATTGCTATCGTAGCGGCGAAAAAAGCGGTTGTCACGCCTATGATTGCCACGACGGACTGAGAGACGGGCGCAAGGGTATAAAGGATGTTGCTTCGGGCTATCATATAGATCCCGGCAGTTACCATGGTGGCAGCATGAATAAGAGCTGAAACAGGCGTCGGGCCTGCCATTGCATCGGGAAGCCACGTATATAAGGGTATCTGTGCTGATTTGCCTGTTGCACCAACAAGCAGGAGCAGCGTGATTCCCGTCAAAGCACTGGCGGGTGCGGCTTGCGCTTTACCAAATACGTCGCTAAAGTTAACTGATCCAAATAGGCTAATCATCCAAAAAAGAGCAATGAGGAACCCCACGTCTCCGATCCGGTTCATAACGAAGGCTTTGGTTGCAGCATCGTCAAATTCCTTGGTTTTGAACCAAAACCCGATTAATAAATATGAACACAGGCCGACACCTTCCCAGCCAATGAACATGATGACGAAGTTTGATCCCAGTACAAGAAGAATCATTGAAAAAACAAATAGATTCAGGTATGAAAAGTATCGGGCAAAATGTTCATCCTTTTCATCATGCATGTACGAAGTTGAATAGAGATGAATCAAGAACCCGACTCCTGTAATAATCAAAAGAAAAAGTATTGAAAGCTGGTCAACCTGGAAGGCGAAGGGTATATGTAGCCTGTCAGCATCAATGAAATTGAACAAATTGACATTTACGGCCTGAAAGCCGGACTGGCGAGTCTCGGAAAAAATCAGCACACTAACAATCAACGATGCCAGCACTGATCCACATCCGACGATGCTGATCAGCGACTTGGTAAGATTTTTTCTCAGCAGTCCGTTGATCAAAAATCCGAGTAACGGGAACAACGGAACCAGGTAGACAAATTTGCTCATAATGCTTTCCTACATTTATCCATGTGCCTTTTTGAACTAGTGTTTTAACCTGTTCAAGAAATTGACATCGATGGAATGCGTATTCCTGTACATCATAACGATGATTGCCAATCCAACACTAACCTCGGCAGCCGCCACAACCATGATGAAAAAAACGAAAATTTGGCCATTAATACCTGCATCAGGCTGGTTTGCAGCAAGAGCTTTGTAATGCATTTTTGAAAACGCTACGAGCAACAAATTGACAGCATTCAGCATTAATTCAATGCACATGAAAATAATAATCGCATTGCGCCGGGTCAGTACGCCGGCCACTCCAATGCAGAAAAGAGCAACCGCCAGAAATATATAATAATTGATGGGCATATAAATTCAGGTAAATTTTATTCTTTCTTGCCAATAACCACTGCGCCAACCATGGCACTCAAAAACAAGACACTGCTTATTTCAAAAGGTATTACGTAATCATTAAAAAGCGCGAGGCCGAGATTATGAATCAGCCCGATATCGCCATGATTGACTTCGGCAATCTGGCTTTTTAGATCAGCGTTCTTAAGGGCGCCTACAAATACCAAAAGTAGCGCTCCCCCGGCTATGACCCCAGCGATTTTCAACCATTTGTTTTTTTGAGGTTCGGTATCCGCATTGAGATTCATCAGCATGATGACAAACAGAAATAGGACCATGATTGCGCCTGCGTAAACAATCAGGTTAACAATGGCCAGGAATTGCGCATTTAAAAGAATATAGTGCCCGGAAATAGCAAAAAATACCATAATCAGCCAGAGGACACTGTATACGGGGCTTTTGCTTACGACCACCATTAAGGCACCCAATATTGCCATAATACTCAGGATCCAAAACAGGATTTGCGTAATACTCATCAGCAGTCAATAATTAGTTTTTCTCGGTTTTTTCACCTCTGGCTTTAGCAAATTCTACCGGTTGGGTTTTTGGATCAGGAATTAACAATTCTTCCTTTCCATAGATAAACCCCTTTCTCGTATAATTCGATGGCGCAAAGGTTTCGGACAAATATATTGCATCTTTCGGGCAAGCTTCCTCGCAAAGGCCGCAAAATATACAACGCAACATATTGATCTCATATTTTGCCGCATATTTTTCTTCCCGATAAAGGTGTTCTTCGCCAGATAAGCGCTCGGCAGCTTCCATCGTGATTGCTTCGGCGGGGCAGGCTACTGCGCACAAACCGCAAGCGGTGCACCTTTCGCGGCCTTCTTCATCACGATTCAGCACGTGCAAACCTCGAAAAACCGGACTAAACGGTCGTTGAACCTCAGGATAGTTGATAGTTGGCTTCTTTCTAAAGATGTGTCCGAAGGTGATCGACATACCCTTCGCAATTGCCGGGATATATAATTTTTCCCAAACACTCAATGGCTTCCGTTCAACGGGTCTCGCTTTCGATGTTAATGCCTGCATAAAAAAGAGTTTGCAAAAATATTTTTCAATTCCGAACCAACCAATTTATTGTTGATGTTAAAAAATGTCTCTTTCAATTCGCCTTCAAATAAATTTCATAAACTGCCTTTCAAAAATGCCAGTGATTTACTTTCAGCAATACAATAAAGCCGGTAACCACCATGTTAACAAGCGCGAGTGGTATTAGTCCTTTCCAACCGAGACGCATCAATTGGTCATACCTGAATCTCGGAACAGTCCATCTAACCCAAATAAAAAAGAAAATAAAAATCGCCACCTTTATTGCCAGGCTAAGACCTTCCAGGATCGCAAGCAAATTTTGACCGTGCGCCTGCCCGAATGCGGTATCATTGACAAAAGGAATATCAAAGCCGCCAAAAAAAAGGGTAGCCATGACGGCGCTGCTGATGAACATATTGACGTACTCCGCAAAAAGATAGAATCCAAGCTTCATTGAGGAATATTCCTGGTGATAACCAAAATTTAGTTCGCTCTCGGCTTCTGACAAGTCAAACGGCGTCCGATTGCATTCGGCAAATGCGCAAACCAAAAAAATCAGGAACCCCAAGGGCTGGTACAGGAAATTATAAATACCATCCAGTTGTTCGTCGACAATGGTTTTTAGACTCAATGATCCAGTGAGCATTAGCAAAGCGATAATGGATAGTCCCATCGCTAATTCATACGAAATAATTTGCGATGCTCCTCGCAACGCCGCCATTAGCGAGAATTTATTGTTTGATGCCCATCCGCCAATCATGACACCATACACGCCCATGCTGACGACGCCAAAGATGTACAAGATGCCGATGTTAATATCAGCAATTTGTAATGATATTTCCCGGCCGAAAGCATTGATGTGACTGCTCCATGGTATGACCGCACTTGTCATCATGGCCGTAAGCATAGCCAGGCCGGGTCCGAGAATAAACAAAAATCCATTCGACATTTTTGGCACAATGTCTTCCTTCATAAACAGCTTAAGTCCATCCGCCAAAGGTTGAAGGATTCCTGCCGGACCTGCTCGATTCGGGCCCCGACGGTCTTGGATCACCGCGGCGACCTTTCGCTCGGCCCAGGTCTCGTACATTGCGACAATTAATGACAGTCCAATTATTATGGAAATCAGTATGCATTTCTCAATTATAAGAGCCAGGTCGACATTTAGTAACGGGTGAACCATGCTGGAAACTTTATTCTTTCTTTAATTTTTGTACCATTAAGCAATTGCCAATTTTCAGCGATCTTCACTCATTTTCAAAATCTGTTGAATGCGCTGGTCCTTCTATCTTGGAAAGGTCACGACCCGGTTCATTCACCTCGCTTACATTATGTATATTCATCAGAAGTTTGGGCTTTCGCCCTCCAAGCACATCGTACAATACCTCTTGCGGTTTTTGGACTCCTACATAATGACCTTGCGCTATGACCGAATGTCGATCAATTTTTGTTGGCCCTTCAATGATCCAATCGCTGGTCTTCTTGGTTTCAAATCGACATTCATTACATATCCAGTCCTCCACTTCACCCCACTGATCCTTTCGGGCTGTTACACGAAAGACTTCATCTCCGCGGTACCAGAGCGTGGCTTTCCCCTTGCATTTAGGACAATCTCGGTGGGCGTCGACAGGATTCAGAAACCAGACTCGGTTTTTGAAACGAAATGTTTTGTCCGTTAAAGCGCCAACAGGGCAAACATCGATTACATTGCCAATAAAATCATGATCCAGTGATTTTTGGATGTATGTCGCAATTTCAACATGATCGCCACGATCAAGGATACCATGAACTCTTTTTTCCGTCAATTGATCTGCCGTATATACGCACCGAAAGCACATGATGCATCGTGTCATATGCAATTGTATAAAGGGTCCCAAATCATATTTTTCAAACGTTCGTCGATTGAATTCATACCTTGTCCCCTCCTTACCGTGGTCGTAGCTTAAATTTTGTAGGTCGCATTCTCCAGCCTGATCGCAAATTGGGCAATCAAGCGGGTGGTTTATGAGTAGAAATTCCACAACTCCGTTCCTTGCGTCAATTACCTTTTCGCTGGTAATATTTTTTACAATCATGCCGTCCATTACATTGGTGCGACAGCTTGCCACAAGTTTTGGCATGGGTCTTGGGTCAACTGTCGATCCTGCTTCAACTTCTACCAGGCATGTCCGGCATTTGCCTCCACTGTTTTTTAATTTGGAATAATAGCACATTGCAGGAGGTGCAACATCGCCGCCGATCCTCCTCGCCGCATTTAGAATTGTTGTTCCCTGTTCGACTTCGATCGTAATGTTGTCGATCGTTACCTTCAAAGGTTTTTTTTCTTCTGCCATATAATTATCGTCAAACTTTTATCTTAAGCCGTTGCAGTTTGCAGCGGCTCAGCATAGTGTCCTAAACCGAAATTCCTCTTTACGCATTCCTGCGGATTCTGAACGTGCCATTCAAATTCATCGCGGAAGTGGCGAATAGCAGCAGCTACCGGCCATGCGGCTGCGTCTCCAAGGGGACAGATCGTATTGCCTTCAATCTTTCGCTGGATATCCCAAAGGAGGTCTATATCGTTCGATTTGCCTTTTCCGTTTTCGATATTGTATAAGATCTTTTCCATCCATCCTGTGCCCTCCCTGCATGGCGAACACTGGCCGCAGCTTTCATGCCGGTAAAACCTGGCCAGAGTGAAAGTGTGCCGAACAATACACTGGTCTTCATCCAACACGATAAATCCTCCGCTGCCCATCATTGAACCTTTGGGAAACCCGCCATCGGCCAAACTCTCGTAAGTCATCATCCTGGTGTCCCCTTTCGCTGTCTTTAACAACAGATTTGCCGGCAAAATCGGAACCGAAGAGCCACCCGGAATACATGCCTTGAGCCGTTTGCCATTTGGGATGCCTCCGCAGTATTCACCACTGTAAATGAATTCCTCAACTGAGATGGTCATATCGATTTCGTAAACTCCCGGCTTATTAATGTTTCCGCATGAGGAGATCAGTTTGGTTCCGGTCGATTTTCCTATGCCAATTTTTGCGTATTCTTCTCCGCCGATATTGAGAATAGGTACTACAGCTGCAATTGTTTCTACATTGTTGACAACCGTCGGACGCTCCCAAGCTCCTTTGACGGCCGGGAAGGGAGGCTTAATACGGGGGTTACCTCTCTTCCCTTCGAGACTTTCAATCAAGGCCGTTTCTTCGCCGCAAATGTAGGCTCCAGCGCCGCGATGAACATAAATTTCACAGTCAAATCCGCTTCCCTGGATATTTCGACCCAGCCAGCCAGCATTTCGGGCCTCTTCAATTGCAGATTCCAGTATGTCAATAATCCAGGCATATTCACCCCGGATATAGATGTATGTCACATTTGAACCCAATGCGTAGGACGATACAATTAGACCTTCAATGAGCAAATGGGGTATAAATTCCATCAGGTAGCGATCCTTGAACGTTCCCGGTTCACTTTCGTCGGCATTACAAACGAGATGCCTGGGGACTCCATCAGGTTTGGCAATAAAGCTCCATTTCATGCCGGTAGGGAAGCCTGCACCGCCGCGACCACGCAGACCACTCTTTTTAACCTCTTCTGTAACCTGGTCGGGAGACATGGTTTTTAGCGCCTTTTCGACGCTTCGATAACCACCTTCACGGCGATATACATCGTAATACCTGATTCCCTCAACGCCATCCATTTCCAGTAATAATTTTCTAGCCACTTGATGAATTCTATTGATTAGTTTTTATTATTTCAATATGTTCAGAAAAGGGCGCATGTCGTGATGCTTGGTCCTTATCCGAAAATTCCTAACAGAAAACCGTCTTTTTCTTTTTACCGACTTTGCCAAGACTTTCAATTTTCCTGATACTGGCTAACGCATCCGGAATCTTGGAGGCGGTTTTACCATTATCTACATTGGTGGGGCCTATCACCCGGCCTACTTCCTTTGCTAACGCGTTGCAGGGAAGCACATAGGAACCCGCAGCAATAACAAAAGCATTCATCGAATACCGGACCCGATTCGGCATCCCGAAAATGGTTTTGCTTATTTTTTCGAGCAGACCTTTAACTTCGACCAAATCAAGATTATCGTCATTTTTCAGCGCAAGCAGGCAGCTATAAGTACACCATCCGGCTGCCGCTACATGTTCATTCGATGAAGTTATCCAACGCATGGCCATATCTTTGCCATATCTGCTTTCGGCCGCAACCCAGGAGACCGAGTATTCGCTCAGCATCTTCCAGGTAGCCATATCTGCCCAATGTTGTAATTGGTCTTTGGTCATTTTGCCCGGATCGCTAATTAGTCCTGCAAAATACATGGCATCTGCATTACCGGTATCGAATAAAGCTAGAGCCAAATCATGATCTTTTTTTATTTTCTTTTGCAGAACCTTCATGTCTCCAATCTTTACGCCATAGAAATCGCCCGAGACTCCGTGGCTGATCCAAATTTTTCTGGTCTGGTCAGTTCCCATTCGTTTTAGTTCCTTCATTACTTCCGACGATGTCATCTTTGTTTTATTTTTTGACCGTGCAATTCAACATCCAATTTGTCCCAAAACGGTCTTTGACGATTCCAAATAAATCACCCCAAAATTGCTTCGCCAAAGGCATCCCTACCGTTCCTCCCTGGGCGAAATTCTCAAATATCTCACGCGTTGTTTCTTCATCATCCAGGCCAATTGAGAGGTGTATGTTGCCGTCTGCCGAGGCTGCATGACCTTTCATCGTATCAGAGATCATTAGGATGTTGTCGCCCTCCGAAAATGACCCTGGCATGCATGATCTTATTTATCCAGTCTTCATCGGTGACTCCAGGGCTGTCCGCATAACGATTTAGCATCGCCAATTCTCCTTGTAGCGCGTCCCTGTAGAAGTTTACCGCGTCGTCTGCATTTCCTGAAAAAAAAATATGGATTCGGTTTCATCATCATCGTTTATTTTAGTTGTTTAGCGCTGCCCTCTGCCGGCATTCATCGATTATTGAGTCAACCTTTGCCTTTGTCAGATGTTCCCTGTAAGACTTGCCAAGTTGCATCATGGGTGCATAGCCACATGCGCCGAGGCATTCAACCGTTTTAAGCGTGAACATTCCATCCGCGGTTGTTTCACCAACGTTTATATTCAAACGCTCCGTTATATAGTTTATAATTTCGTCACTGCCCTGCAGCATGCAGGGTCCCGTCTGACACACCTCGAATTTGTATTTCCCGACCGGTTTCAGATTATACATTGAATAAAATGTCGCGACCTCATATACTTCGATTGGTTCGATTTGAAGAAGCGAAGCCACATAATCCATTGTTTCGACACTCAGCCAGTTACCAAACTCTTCCTGAGCGATATGCAATAAAGGAAGCAATGCGCTCTTCTGCTTCCCCTCTGGATAGTGAGAAATGAGCTCATTAGCTTGTTTTAGTTTCTCAGGCGAAAACGTAATCATGGTAAAACTTTTTTCGTTACACTGGTGAACCGTCAAGTTCCACTTTGAATGCGACTTTTTTCGATTCTTTAGGCATCCATTTCTCCAGCGATCAGGTTAAGACTGCTCATCACAATGACCGCATCGCTTAGCATACTTCCTTTCGTCAACTCCGAGTAAGCCTGGTAGTATACAAAGCACGGTCTTCGGAAATGTAGACGATAGGGCGTTCGACCACCATCACTAATGAGGTAAAATCCCAGTTCGCCGTTGGCTCCTTCGACGCTAAAATAAACTTCGCCAGGAGGGATTTCCGTCTCGCCCATTACAATTTTGAAATGCCAGATGAGGGCCTCCATCTTCGTGTAAACGTCCTGCTTTTCTGGCAAATAATATTCCGGAACGTCCGCGTGGTAAACTTCAGCCTCGGGACCTTTAAAATCCTGTATTTTCTTGTAGGCACTATCTATTATCCGGAGAGACTCCCACATTTCACCGTTCCGGACAAGGAAACGGTCATAACAATCGCCAGTACTACCCACAGGAATATCAAACTCGAAATCCCCATAGCTGCTATACGGCGAATGAACACGAACGTCGTAGTCGACTCCTGCGGCCCTCAGATTTGGGCCAGTGAAACCATAGTTCAGGGCTCGCTCTGCACTGATTGGACCTGCGCCAATCGTTCTTTCCATAAAAATGCGATTTCGATTGAAAAGGGTTTCAAATTCCTTAAGCACTGCGGGATACTCCCTCAGGAATTTTTCCAATTTTTCAAACGCTTTATTTGTAAAATCGCGCTCAAAACCGCCAATGCGCCCAATATTAGTAGTAAGACGGGAGCCGCATATTTCTTCATATATTTCATAAATTAGTTCGCGGTACTGCATTACATATAGAAAGCCGGTATAAGCTCCCGAATCCACACCAACAACTGAATTGCAGATGAGGTGATCTGAAATTCGAGCCAGTTCCATAATGATTATTCGCAAATAATCAACCCTTTTAGGAGTGCTAACTCCCAAAAGTTTTTCGCAAGTCAAATGCCATCCCATATTATTGATAGGCGAAGAACAATAATTTAGCCTGTCAGTAAGCGTCGTGATTTGGTATAAGGGCCTGCGTTCGGCAAGTTTCTCAAACGCACGATGAATATAACCTACAGTCTGCTCCGCCGATACGATTCTTTCTCCATCGAGCTCCAGGATATTTTGGAATACGCCGTGAGTCGCCGGATGCGTTGGGCCAAGGTTTAGCGTAGTGGTTGTCTTCTCTATACTGCCTTCTGGTAGTTTGATATGGTGACTCTCAGACATCTTTTTCAAAATGTAATATTGTGAAGCCCTTATAATGTTCCTTTTCTCCCGAACATCGCATCATCTTTGTCAATTCTTGTTTGGTCTTCCAAAGGATATTGCTTCAGCAAGGGAAAATAATTCATCTCGTCGACGTTCAAGATCCTTCTAAGATTGGGGTGACCTACGAAATTGACTCCAAAAAAATCAAAAGTTTCACGTTCCATCCAGTTCGCTGAGGAATACAATTGCGTCGCGGTAAATATTTCGGGCGTTTTTATATCAGTAAAAATTTTAAATCTGATACGCACGTTGTCAACAAGGTTGTGCAGATGATATACTACGGCAAGTTCTCGTCCCGCCTGATCGGGGAAGTGAACCGCAGTCAGATCAGTTAGGAACTGAAACCGCAGCTCTTCGCTATCATAGAGGTATTGCAGCACTTTCAAATTGAGCTCCTTTGGCGCTTCAAAACTCAGCATCCCATAAGATTCTTCGAAATTTGTGACCTGATCACCAAATTTTTCGGTAATTCTCGTTCTAATTGTTTCGTTTGTCAAACTCATGCTTCCCGCCCGGTTAATTTTCTTACTGGATTCCATAGCTCGCCAACAAATTTTTATACCTGTCGCTATTTCTTCTCCGTAGGCTTTCCTGACCAACCAGATCCTGGATCTTAATAAATCCATCCAATATCGCTTCTGGACGCGGCGGGCAGCCAGGCACATACACATCAACTGGCACCACTTGGTCAATCCCCTGAAGCACCGAATAAGTATCAAATATGCCGCCACTCGATGCGCAGGCTCCAACTGCCATAACCCATCTGGGTTCAGTCATTTGTAAATAGACTTGTTTTAAGACAGGACCCATTTTCTTCGCTATGGTTCCCATAACCATGAGCAAATCGCACTGTCTGGGAGAGAAACCTAATCGCTCAGCGCCAAATCTTGCAAAATCATAATGAGATGCCATCGTTGCCATAAACTCTATTCCACAACAGGAAGTGGCAAACGGAAGTGGCCACATTGAGTTTTTTCTGGCGAGACCGACTACGTCACTCATCTTTGTCGCGAAGAAACCTACGCCGGTATAGCCCTCGGGCATATCCACCATAGTGATACTGTCTTTTGTATCAGCCGCTATGGGGTGTATATTAAATCGAACTGGACGGGGCATAGATTAATGTGATTTATTTAATTCTCATTTTTTGAACTACTCTCTCACATAACAATTTATCGTGCGTTAATGTTAAGCCAACACAAGTCATCCGGAATTGGAAACGTCCGTCAATCTTCCCACTGCAAAGCTCCTTTTTTGATAATGTAAACAAATCCGGCCAAAAAAAAGGCTATAAAAAGCAGAACAGCGGAAAACGTTTCCCAACCGTGCCCTGATGCGGCAAATGCTTTGAAATTAACTGCGTAAGGATAAAAAAAAATAACTTCCACATCGAAGAGTACAAACAAAATGGCAACCAGAAAATACTTGACAGACATTGGTTGACGGGCGTTTCCCACGGATTCAATTCCACTTTCAAAATTTCGAAGTTTTTCTTCGGTCTTTCTTCTGGGTCCCAAAACACTGGCGATCGCCAAAACGGCAAAAACGAATATCGCTGCGAAGATTAGTTGTATGCCAACGGGGAATAGTTAATTGAACTTGTGCCATTTGCTGCAGACACCTGCAGAATATTTTCGTTCATCGAAAAACTATTATGTCGTCGCAAAAATAAGGCAACGAGGTTAATTTCCAATTAATTGGAGAAACAAATCGCACAAAAACAGAAACCCCTTGCGCAAGAAGCTACAAGGGGTCAAAATTTTTTCGCCAATTTGCTATTTGGTAGCTCTCGGTCTTTGCGCGGGCTTTTTCTCCAGAGCCTCTATAAATTGTTTGGCAGAAGCGTTATTCGGATCTACTTCGAGAATTTTTTCCAAGTACCCAATTGCAGCCTGTTTATCCTTTTTGACATTGTTGGCATAAACAGCAAGATAGGAATAAGCTTCTATGGCCTGTGACTTGAATTTAGCCGAATCGGGGCTACTTCGTGCGAACTGGGCTAGTTTTTCATAAGCGTCAACGGCGACGCCACCCGAACTGGTCGAATCATCCTGTGCATGTTTACTTCGGGCACACCAGAGGAATCCATAAATCTGATCCGGATACTGAGTTTCATACATGCCACAGAAAATACTGTCTGATGTTTTATATTCACCGGCTTGGTAATAACCCATTCCCCAATTGTACAAGTCTGTCTGGGTCGGATTTTTCTTCGTTTTATAAACCAGCTCAGCAAGCTGGGCCTGAGCCCGCTTGTTTCCCGTGCTTTTGGCCAGCGCGGTGGCTTCTGCGATATATCGGTTTTTGTCTTCAGGCATACTGTCTTTCTGAATTGCCATTCCATAGTATTTAAAGGCTTCCAGTTGTATGAGGGAATCTGTCGACTTTCCGTCATCTTTAGCGAGCAATTCATAATACGAACCACGAATTTTTGAAGTATCTGTTTCCTTACTAAAGTAAGTCAGCATATCTCGCTTAGCGGAAGCTGGATCTCCAAGCGTGTCTTCCGCGAAAGCAAGCAGGCGATACATTCTTGGGGCCACTTTATCTCCATATTGGGTGATCAATTCCTGAGATTTGGATTTAGCTTCGGCAAATTTACCTGAAGCCCAAAGATATTCTGCCTTAGAAAATTCCATCTCCGGACCCTGGTCAGTATTGGCGACATATTTATCCAGATATTCCCCCGCTTTGTTGACGTCATGATAATACCAATAATAATAAAGTTCGTAATAGGCCGGGGCATATGCCTGATCCATTTGAACGGCCTTTTCGAATGCCGGCAGGAAATATTCACGGTTGTTTTGGCTGAGGTAAATCTTACCAATCTTGTACTCGGCTTCGGCCAGGTTGGGCTGGATTTGTAAAGCCTTCGTGTAGTTAACTACTGCGTTTCCACCGTCAACCAGTTTGCGGTACGCGTCGCCCATCAACACAAAAGTTTCTGCATCGTTAAACTTTTTTATTTGGGTGGCTTCAGTTAGTTTTTGTATCGCGTAGTTGGGATCACCAGCCTTCATGTCATAGTCCGAATTTGCTCGGCCAACTGCATTGAATATTTCAATATCCTTTGCCTTAGTAAGGCTAATTGCAGTTTCAAAATGTTGTCTTGCATCGCTGTTTTTACCCTCGAGGAGCTCAATTTCCCCCATCCCGCAAAGAATGATTGGTGCTGTTCCGTTCGACATAAGGCTCTTCTGATAGAGGGCTTTTGCGGCAGCAGTATCCCTATTGTCCTTTGGGGCCAGTAAAGTTTGCCCAAGCCAGTAGACTGCGCTGAGGTCGTTGGGGTTTGCCTGCAGCACTTTTTCCAGGGTCTCCTTAGCGCTTTTATAGCGTTCATAGTAAAGAAATTTTTTGCCCTGTTCCACCGATTGGCCAAAGGCAACATTTCCGGCTAGCAATAACGCGACCGCGCGACTGAAACTAAGAGAGATTTTCTTCATTGTTGAATTGCCATTTTTAGTTTGTAAATGTATGTATTTAATTGTGCAATTATTTGGTGATCTGGGCGTCACGAATTTCGAATGACATTTTTGCGGGCAATAGGTAAGCTCTTCGGAAAATTAATTGACCTCGTTCATACTGCAAAAAATTTACGAAATTATTTCCAATGCCACTGTAGTTCTCCTTTAAAATATAATATAGTCCTCGAAGCATGGGGTACCTCCCCATATAAATATTTGCCTGAAAAGGTTTTACATAAGTTTCTCCCAGGCAGCTTTCGCACTGCACTGCCGCCACCTCGACTTTTTGACGAAAATGAAGCTGCTGTGGATCGTCCCGATCCCCGATCCAGCTGACTCCAATGAAACCGACCCCGTTCTTATTATCAGAGACATAGTTTATGACTCCCTCGCTGCTTTTTGCTGCTGTAACATTCTTTCCCAACGACTTACCCTTCAAAACAGAATCTATCAAATACCGAACTGTGCTTGTAGCAGAGGTACCGTCCATAACGGGTTGCAGCCCGTTACGGGGTGTTCCGCTTAGCATAGATCGGATATCGTCCATGGTAAAAATGGAATCTTTGGACTCTTTGTTTACTATGACTGCAACAGCGTCTACTGCCAGCTCATCATAGGTCGGCTCGAAGTTCATCGAATCTTTGAAATATCTTTCCTCCGCCTCAGAAAGGCCTCTCGTAACAATTACCATTCTTGTGCTGTCCTGAAACAAGTCACGAAGACAGGCCGCCTCCGGCTTATAATGCACAAGGATGTGAGCATTCGGAAAGGAAGATTCAAAAACTTTTATTTCTGAGTCAATTACCGGCTTAAACGATTCGTCAACACTAATATTGATTGTTCCTTCAGTTGGCGTGTCCCGCGAAAATTTACTACGACTTTGATTTGTGCAGGAGCACGACGCGAGTCCGACTCCAAAAAAGATCCAAATGGCCGAAATTCGCATATGACGAAGAAAACAAGCCATCAACGAAAATAATTTTTTTGATAGCCGCGGTAAATGCGCCAGCCCCCATAAAGAATAAAGATGCCAGCAATACAATACCGATAAGCATTGCTCATATCGAAGCTGAACCCGAGTCGCGGCGCAAAGACAAAAAATATACCAACTCCGAGAATTATTATACCCATTCCATAGTCCATGATGGCGCGCATCAGGGCATAACTTCGGGTCCTCCTGTCTTCCGGCATACCCTTTTCCATTTTTCGTGAATTTTGCAAGTGGGATTAGCAATTTACTGAATAACATTGACAATATCGTCGCGTCTGAAGCACATTAATTAGTATACCGCCGATTGAAAAATGGCTGGCAATACGAAATTTCCATACACATTTTTTCCTTCCCGCAGATTTGTCGAAAATGTCCGGTTGCAATATTGATTCGGCGTTCATATAACGGAGTTTTTTGTCTAACCAAAATGAACCCGTGAAGGAACTCTGATAAGATGCCACCTTGCCTAAATTCCACAATTCTTATGTTTCTTGAGATGCAGGGCCGTCAAAATTCTTACATCTTCTTCTTACTTTTGCGCCATGAAAATTTTAATGGTTTGCCTTGGCAATATATGCAGAAGTCCGCTTGCGGAAGGGATTTTGCGCGAAAAGGCAACTTATGCCGGCCTCAATTGGGAAATTGATAGCGCAGGGACGAATGGATACCATCGTGGCGAGCCTCCTCATCTTTTTTCGCAAAACATAGCGGCAAAGCACAACCTCGATATCCGAAATCTGCGGTCAAGGTCGTTCGTAGCCGGTGATTTTGATCGTTTTGACAGCATATTTGCGATGGCGTCGGACGTGGTCGATGACATGCGAACGATTGCCGGAAGGAAGTTCAATCCCTTGAAAGTAGACTTGATTATGAATCTGGTCTATCCAGGCCGGAATCTTGATGTTCCTGATCCATGGTATGGACCCGAGTCGGGATATCAACAAGTTTTTGATATGTTGGACCATGCCTGCGAATACCTGGTCAAACAAACTAAGATGGAACCACATCAGAACTGAACAAAGACAATGCGCGCTGACCTATCAACGATTAACCAAACATGAAACCATCCATACCACAAGGAACCAGAGATTTCGGGCCTGAAATCGTCCGCAAACGCGATTTTATTCTAAAGTCGATACGATCAGTTTTTGAACTTTATGGATTTCAGCCATTGGAAACTCCTGCGATGGAAAACCTTGAAACACTCACCGGAAAATATGGCGAGGAGGGCGATAAGTTAATATTTCGGATTCTCAATAATGGCCTTGAAAATCCTGCTAAACACCAGGCAGCGCGCGAAGCGTTCGAAAGGATACTCGCAGGGAAAAATGACAATGCGATTGCTGAGAGAGCGCTTCGCTATGATCTTACCATTCCGTTTGCGCGTTATGTCGCCATGAACCATAGCCAGTTAACATTTCCATTCAAGCGGTATCAGGTGCAGCCGGTCTGGCGCGCAGACCGGCCTCAAAAAAGCAGGTATCGTGAATTCCTGCAATTCGATGCTGACGTCGTGGGCACCCGGTCTATGCTGAGCGATGTCGAATTTGCCAATATTTATTTTCATGCTTTTGAAAGGCTCGGCCTTACCGTGGTGATCAAAATTAACAACCGGAAAATCCTTTATGGTCTCGCGGAACTATGCGGCTGCCAGCAGAACCTGACGACAATTACAGTTGCTATTGATAAACTGGAAAAAATTGGTATTGATCACGTGAATCAGGAGCTCTTCGCAAAGGGTTTGGAAAAAAGACAAGTCAATTGGATCAACAGGTACTTGTCAATTTCCGGGACCAATGACGAGAAATTGAAATCGGCTTTCGAACTACTATCACCAAGTGCCGTTGGCCGGATCGGGCTTCAAGAGCTTGAATTTCTTTCCAATCGGTTAAGTTCCAATCTTTCATCTTTCGTGATAGATTTTACCTTGGCGAGGGGTTTAAATTATTACACCGGGACAATATACGAGGTGGAAGCGCAGGGCGTTTCGATTGGTAGTGTAGGCGGCGGGGGACGTTATGATGACCTTACAGGGCTGTTTGATCTACAGGGCATGCCGGGAGTAGGTATTTCTTTCGGGATCGACCGTATTTATGATGCTATGGAAGAACTGGGGCGATTTCCCTCTGATATATACGTTTCTACTAAAATATTATTCTTTAACCTGGGCTCTGTCGAGGCCGAAAAATCCTTGGAGTTGATGCATTTACTCAGATCGAAGAATATTCCCTGCGAACTTTTCCACGAGGCATCAAAATTTGATCGCCAGTTTAAGTATGCCGAGAAGAAAAATATACCCTTTGCCGTAATTATTGGCAGCAAAGAGTTGGAGCGGGATATTTGCACCATCAAGAATCTGAAAACAGGCCAGCAGCAGACCATCCCCTCGTCCGGTCTTGCAAATTTTGAATTTGTCTAAACGACGTTTTCTTTAGCGACAAATACCAGGCTCAATTTCTACTTTGAATGATGAGAAGTCACGTTACGCCTTCGAAAATGATAGCTGCCCCTTGTCCGACGCCAACGCACATCGTCGCTAATCCGTATTTCGATTTGCGCCTCCTCATTTCATGCAAGAGGGTAGTCACGATTCTCGTGCCGCTGCAACCAAGAGGGTGACCAATTGCGATTGCTCCGCCGTTGACGTTGACTTTTTCCAGATCTAGCCCCAGGTCGTGAATGCAGGCGATCGCCTGAGAGGCAAATGCCTCGTTTAATTCAATCAGATCAATGTCATTCGTGGTCAGTCCCGCGCGCATTAGAGCCTTTCTCGTTGCCGGTACAGGCCCAATTCCCATGACGGACGGGTCAACGCCAGCCACACCCATCGAAATGATTTTTGCGAGCGGCTTCAGATTGAAATGTTTAATCGCCTCCTCACTGGCAAGAATAATAGCGGCCGCGCCATCATTGATTCCGGAGGAATTCCCCGCCGTAACGGTTCCGTCTTTCCGAAATGCAGGCCTCAACGCCGCCAATTTATCAAAAGATGACTTTCTAGGGTGTTCATCTGTTTCAAAAAGCGCCTTGTTCTCTTGGTCGCCGAGGATTTCAATCGGAGAGATTTCTTCTGCCCAAACACCAGCGTCGAGCGCCTCAAAATATTTTTGCTGGCTCGACAATGCGAAGCCATCTTGCGCTTGCCTCGATATTTTCCATTGGTCAGCTACATTTTCGGCGGTTTCTCCCATTGAAAAAGGGAAATAACGATCAGCAAGCTTCTTGTTTGAGAAGCGCCAGCCAATCGTGGTGTCAAAAACCTCGGCGTGCCGGCCGAAGGCCTGGCTCGATTTTCCCATCACAAATGGCGCCCTAGTCATGCTTTCCACGCCACCGGCAATCATAACCAAACCCTGGTCGCACATGATGCTCCTGGATGCATCCATAATGGATTGCATTCCGCTGGCGCAAAGTCGATTGGTTGTACAGCCTGCAACGGTGACAGGAAGCCCCGCTAACAAGGCAGCCATCCTGGCAACATTACGATTGTCTTCTCCGGCCTGATTGGCTGCTCCGGCAAAAACATCTTCAATTTCACCAGGGTCGATGCCGGGATTGCGGTTGAGAATGGACCTGATTACATGCGCTAACAAGTCATCGGGTCTTATCGTGCTTAAGGATCCAGCGTACTTGCCTATTGGCGTTCGGACGGCATCGATAACAAAGCAATCCTTCATGTGCACAAAGATAATAGTTGCAGCTGTTTATTAGTGAAACGGGAACACATGTAAACATCTGCACTCGTTGGATTCGCTACTTCTTCTTTGAAGAGATGCAGGATTATGAGGTCGCCTTTCCCACAGCAAGTATGTTTTTTTAAACATTTAATCCACGATTTTAGACCTCACCATTTTCATTATGAAAGGCTATTTTCATTTTGAAATGGCTATTTAAATCGCGGAATATTGCGGTAAAAATATTTTTAGTTATAAGTCACGCAAAAGCAATGGAAGGCATTATTAAAGTCTTTATGATTTCCGTCGGGTATAATTGTTGATCAAAAGCATATCATTTAAGCAGAATGATGCAAATTAAAAGAGACCAGATTAAAGCCGCAGCTGTCATAATTTTTGCTTGGCTATTTGCGCTAAGTTTGCTCCTTCTAACGCTAGTGAAACTGAAAATTTTCTCTGCCATTTGATAAAATATATTCTCTACACGGATATTTTATTAACCAATTACGTCTCACCTGTATGTCTTCGTCGCATTTCAAAAAAGTTTCCGCTGCAGGATTGATCATCACTTTGGGGATCATTTATGGCGATATTGGTACTTCGCCCCTTTACACTTTCCAAACGATATTAAATGAAGGCGGAAAGATCTCCAAAGAACTAGTGTTTGGAGCAATCTCGTGCGTTTTCTGGACCCTTACACTTCAAACGACGTTCAAATACGTCCTGATAACCCTACAGGCTGACAACAAGGGAGAGGGGGGCGTTTTTTCCTTATACGCGCTTGTCAGGCGCTACGGTAAAATGCTCGTTTATCCTGCGATGATTGGCGCGGGGACTCTATTGGCCGACGGCATCATCACACCGCCAATTTCCGTGACCTCGGCAGTTGAAGGTCTTAACATGGTGAAAGGTATGGAGAATGTTATTATTCCTGGTAACAACCTTGTAGTCGAGATCGTACTCGTAATTATCCTTCTTCTCTTCATTTTTCAGAGATTCGGAACCAAGATCGTTGGCGGCTCATTTGGGCCAATCATGCTGGCCTGGTTTTCGATGCTGGGGATACTTGGCTTAAATCAAATTCTGCAGGACCCATCGGTATTGCAGGCGTTGAGCCCTCATTATGGCCTCGAATTATTGGTCAAACATCCCAAAGGCTTCTGGCTTTTGGGCGCCGTTTTCCTTTGCACCACCGGCGCGGAGGCGCTCTACTCAGATTTGGGGCATTGCGGAAAGAAAAACATACAAATTACCTGGATGTTCGTCAAGGTCTCACTCTTGCTCAATTATCTTGGCCAGGGTGCCTGGGTTCTTCTGCAAGGGAAGAGCACCCTCGGCGAAACCAATCCTTTCTTTGCCATTGTGCCCCACTGGTTTCTTGTACCTAGTGTTCTAATCGCGACGGCGGCCTCAATTATTGCAAGCCAGGCACTTATTAGCGGATCATTTACGCTGATCAGTGAGGCCATCAGCTTGAACTTCTGGCCCAAGGTTACTGTAAAATATCCAACGAATATTCGAGGCCAGATATACATACCAAGTATTAACTGGGTATTGTGTATTGGGTGCTTCCTCGTGGTTCTTTACTTTCGGACTTCTGCTAATATGACGGCAGCTTATGGATTTTCGATAACGATCGCAATGCTAATGACCACCATACTTATGTATTACTTTTTGCGTTATGTAAAGCATTTTCCCCTGGCGGTTGTCATCATTATCCTTGTAGTATTTGTAACGGTTGAGTCTTCATTTTTTGTAGCTAACGCTGTCAAGATTGTCAAACGACTTTTCTTCCTTGTCTTTGAGTTTGGTTTAATATTTACGATGTACATATGGTACAACGCTCGAAAAATTAATAATCGTTTTCTCAACTTTGTTAGTCTCAGGGAGTATTTACCGCTACTAGAGATCTTGAGTAGAGATAATTCTGTCCCCAAGTTTTCTTCACACCTGATATATTTGACAAAAGCCAACCGTCATACTCAAATAGAACAAAAAATCATTTATTCAATTTTCAGCCATAATCCCAAGAGGGCAGACGTATATTGGTTCGTTCATATAGAGCGGACGGATGAACCTTACACCATGGAATACGGTGTAGATGAACTAAAGGACGACAAGGTAATTCGAATTGAATTGCGGGTTGGATTCCGGGTCCAACCACGTGTAGGTATGATGTTCCGAAAAGTCGTCGATGAGATGATTAACAATAAGGAATTAGACCTTGCGAGCCGATTCCCATCACTGAAAAAGCACAACATCTCGGAGGACTTCCGATTCGTGATTTTGGAAAAATTTCTATCTTATGATAATGAATTTTCAGTTCGCGATGGATTTATCTTGAATAGCTATTTTGCGATCAAACATTTTGCACTTTCAGAAGACAAGGCTTTCGGCCTTGATTCAAGTGAAACACTTGTTGAAAAACTTCCCCTGGTTGTAATGCCGGTAAGTAATATTCATTTGCATAGAGCTTATTATCGAATCCATGATTAGTACGAGTGTCAGCACTTTAGAACCCGGATTGTTTTCGGGGCCCAGGTTAGTTAGCAGGCATTCCATATAACTTGATGAGGTGAAGAAGCACGCCGTTTGTCCAGCCGAACCCATCCTGGCCAGGATATTCTCCCCCCCCGGCTCCCTTATTGATGTCTGACACATTGTATTTTTCCATCAATTTACCGCTCTCTTTATAAACTTTGACGTTAAGAGTTATCCATCTCTTCGCGATTTCTGCGGCAAGATCTTTTTGCCCGCACCTGTCAAGCCCCCAAATAGTCATCCATTCGAGGGGAGCCCAGCCGTTTGGCGCATCCCATTGTTGCCCCGCCATAAATGCTGACGCCGTTACACCGCCTGGCTGTAATAATTTTTTTCTTACCACCTGTGCTATTTTTTCGCCAAGGAAGCTCATATAATCCGGGTGCTCGTTAATAAAGCAAAATGGGTACATCCCCGCAGGAACGATCATGTTGCTCTGCCTTTTCGTCTTGAAATTAAAATCGGTGTAAAAATTCATTTTTTTATTCCAGAAATATTTGTCAATTTTTTCGGATCTCGACTTTGCGCGATCAAAATATGCTTTCGACGCGCTATCTTCTTTGTTGATCAACCTTGCTTTCGCAATTGTTAACTCAAGATGATACATTAGTGAGTTTAAATCTACGGGAAGAAAATCGGTCGTCTCAATGGAACTAAGGTGCACGGTATCAGAAAACCAGCGACTGCTAAAATCAATCCCACTTTCGGCCGCAGCCCGAAGGTGATGATACATTTCAACTTTGTTCCGGTGCGAATTAAGTGCTGTGAAATAGTCCTCCCGGTAACTTTCCTGTCTCGGAGCGGGGATATCATCCCAATATCGATTAAGTATATCACCGTTTGGCATGCGGACGATACGCCTGTAAGCCTGCCCAGGCTTAATTTTATCTGATCCATCCATCCAAAATTCATATTCTTTTTGCATGGACGGAAGAAACGCCTGGTAAATACTATCACCCTTTACTTCTGCCAGCAGTTCCACCATTACAGAGAAAAATGGAGGTTGCGATCTCCCCAGATAGTATGTCCTGTTTCCATTTGGGATATGACCATAATTCTCTATCAGGTAGGCGAAGTTTTTGACCATATTTTCAATCATGTCTATTTCGTTACTTTCCTTTAAGCCAAGCATTGTGAAATAGGAATCCCAATAATACACCTCCCGAAAGCGTCCGCCTGGCACAATGTAGGGGTATGGAAGCGGGAGCAAAGAACTCCCGTCGATGACTTTATCGGGTGTCCTTTTAAGCACGCTCCATAGATTTTTGATATGCGTTTCAACATCTTCTCCCGCGTTGGTGCGGTAAGTGTCTGTCTGAGCTGCAGGGACTTCAAAGTTTTCTTCAACGAACTTTCTTAAGTCAAATGCCGGTGTTTTTTTTTGGACCTCATAATCACGCAGAATTTCAGATGGGCTTTTTTTCGGTATGCAATCGACAAATGTTTTGCCATCGGCAAATACGCGGCTCATTTGGACATTCACAAATAGACTGCCGTAAATTTTATCAGGAGGCTCGACAGCAACTTGAGCGTGTGCAAAGACAATAGTTGATAAAAAAAGAAGTAAAAAAGCAACAGGTTTGCGCATAAGGGCTTTTGGTCCCGAAGATAAAAATAAATTAGCCCTTACGTGCGCTAGTTATAGACAAAAAAGCAACATACCTTTGGTTCGGCTGACTGGCTTGCGTAAACATATTACCACTAATTTGTTTTCAGGATTCGCGTAGCTGACCAGACATTGAATAGATTCTCCTTCCAACTTCTCCCACGGATTGGATTGGTTGCGATCCAAAGTGAAATAAGGCAGCCGTAACTGCCACCGCGTTCGATCCATTCGAATAATTCGTGGTGAGGGTAGAATAATTCACTTACAATCTTCCATAATACAATTGCGCCTATTAGTTTTTTTGATGGCAGCACAAAAACTGAAAAAGCTGCGAGGATTTCAATAATGCCTAGTACAATTGACGTTCTTTGCGGGTCTGCGAATCCAAGTGCGATATATTGATCCAACAGACTCTTTTTGCCTAGCAGATTTAACCAGCCATGACCGGCGAGGATTAGAAATGCAATGAACTGCAAAATGGCGACGATGCGACCTTCCGCATGGCTGCCTTGGCTTAAGGGAGGCGAGATTTTAGCCAGCATATTTTTACGAGCGGCACCTCCTGTAACCAGTATTAAAATCAGTGGCGCACCAAAATTGCCCGCTCGTTCAATTAGTTCGGGGAACGGTTCACCGGATAGTGGCCGCAAAGCCGCGGTTAAAAAACCCCACATGACCAACCAAACGGGTATGAATCGCACTGGATAAACGAGCATACATAGTCCCAAGGCAATATCTACTGTGCCGACCCAGGGCATCAGCTGATAAGCGGAGGCGCGATCAATGCCAAAAACTGCGAAATAATTGCACCAGATGGCCTTAGTTATGATACCGAAAGCCCCATGTCCTAAAAAGCACATTCCAATAGCAATTCTTAATGTGATGTAGATCTTCTTGTTGACAGACATCTTCATTTCGAAATATAGATTTGGCCAATATTTGAAAAAAATACCCCACGAAGAATCGTGGCGTCTTATTTTGCTTAAACCAAAAAACAATTTATTCAGCGCCATCGCTGACGGCCCGTTGAACTGCATAATTTCCGACATTCTGCCCCACCTGCATTCCAGCGGTGCAGTCAGTTTGCGTGTGAATTCCCGAAATAAATCTCGATTGTGACGCCTGCTCCGCCATAGCTTCATATTTTGATGCGTTGGTAGGAATAAAATGTCCCAATATTGTAGATGCGGCTCCGCTGAAAGTCGCGTGACCAGAAATATACGATGGAAAGTTAGGTACGCCCGTAAGTGTTTTTATCGCAGGGTCAATCTGGCTTGGGCGTGGATTGAAATAATAATATTTTGTGTTCCAACACACGATTCCTGCGTCCATCTCTGCCATATTCAGGAGTGCCAAGTTCCGTGCCCATCTGACTTCACTGTAATTCTGAGAAATAAAGTCCAATGCGGCGATGTAGTTCCAGTGACCGGGGGGGGTGAAGGTGCCGACACCGTCTGCCCATAATTGGACGATCCGCATTTGTTCGCGAGAGGGGCTTTTGATTTGATCATAATCCATCTGAATTTGCTGGTTCATTTCAGCGCTGGATGTCGAAGGTGGGGGACCCGGTCTTAGTGAGGCTACTGTGGCAGAATCGAATAAGAAAGGCTTCACTTTTCCAAACAGTGGCAACATGGGAGGACGTAACGGGGTTTCAAGGCTGATCCAAGCGGTTTGGCCCGCAGCCTGCGTTTGGGTTGCCAGGTTCGACCAAATTGTTGGATTTCCGACAGCTGCGCTCGCGTTGTCTGTTTTGGCGCGGGCAATAAAAAGGTCGGCTACCTGTCGCCCAAGTGCTTCTCCGGCATTTATATCAGACCTGGCTGCGGACCCCGATTCAATTGCGGCTAACTCCGCTTCTTCTGCTTTTTGTTGAATATTGGCAATTTCGTCAGGGAAGAGCGCCTTCATCATTTCAGCTGTCACACCTGCGAGAACCGCTGCTTCCGACGGGTAAGAGGGCAGCGGGGTCTTTGTCATCAGTGCATTGATCGTGGAGTCGACCTTGTACGGTGCGGGCCTGTTGTATAGCTGCTTGTAGTGCCAGCATGCAACAAGCGCATCATATTGGGCCGTGCTCACGTACGCATAGGCCCTTGCGGCGTATGGCGGATTCGAAAAGGGAAAGTTTGGGTAAGCAAATGGATTGGCCGAACTGGGGATGGGGTAAGTCCCCTCTGCATTTTGATACGGCGGCAGGTTATATTTGGCGACTAGGTCTCGCATAATTTCATTCCAGCGTAGTACATTTCCTGCAGCCCAATATGAAATTTTTTGCTGGTCGTCAGGCGAGAGGCTTTTTTGCAAGCCTTTGATCTCATTGAGATCTGCGATGTAGGGCGATGAGTTGGTTGCTGCGGGCGCCGAGACCAAAAAGCTGTCAGGTCTTGAAAGAAGGACAAGTTTCCAGGTTCCCGCATTCAAATCTTCATTGGAAGGGTTGAGGGGAGCCACATTGGAGGTGACTTGGTGAATTGCCTTATTGCACGAGCCCACGGTGCAGAGCGCTACCATCGCCAAACCCAAAGGAGCAAAATAAGTTATTGATTTCATTTTTATTTTTTTGGACGTGAACATTTTAAATTTGTTACCCGAGATTCGAATAAGATGAAATTGGAGTCTTTCAAATAAATTACTGGTTATTTAGCAATGAGGAAGTTTTTGGATTTTTCTTGATATAAAAGGCATAGAAAGCGCCCGCGTTAAATCCAGTCGATTGTCCGACATTTCGCCCTGACAATATATGGTCGCCGCCTGCTACTAGCGATATGTGCGTGAAAAAAGGAAGCGTGTATTTCGCATGCACGCTCAGGCTGTTGCTATTCATCCTGTTGCTGGGAAACGGCATATCATTTTTGCGAATGTCAAAACCTCCAAGCGTCGTCATATTGTCAAACATGGCTTCGCCAATGAAGTATTTGGTATAAACACCCAGGCTACCATTAAACTGGAATAAATTTGGCATCTGCACTTCATTCGTGTTATACAACTCGGTGGTATAATAGGAAACCTCATCAATCTTTACATTGCTTCTCCAGACATACGTCGCAGATGCGCGTGCAAAAAATATCCCTCTTTTGTAATTAGCCATGCCCCGCCCGATTAGATTTGTCGTACCTAACCCGATTGAAAGCGGAAGATAATCGGGCTCATAGTTCGTCGTAGGCGTACTAAAGCCCCCAATCGCAAATAGTGAAAGCTTGCCTGAGCCAAAATTGAATGAGACAGGTCGCCACTTCAGAAAGATGCTGACGTCCTGAAATCCTTTCATTTCATGAAGTGTACCAGCAGAAGCATGCGTCGACACATAAGGGAGTCCAGCCATGATATTCAAATTGTCGGTAATGCCATAATTTGACATAGGCATGAACGACTGGGTAGTCAGAGTTCCTATGTTTCCATTGGTTCTTTTGTAGGTACCTTCCCAGTAGTTATTCCATTGTTCATGCATGTACGTGATACCGCTGCACCATTGGTATTTGTTCATCATGATTGCATCGTTATCCGTTTGCGCTTCGACTTTCGTCAAAGTCATTAAAGCAAAACCAAACAAGCATGCGCAATAGTTAACTCTCAATCGGGAGTAGTTCATAATGTTTTTTTTATTTTTTACAATTAGTTTTAGCGATCATTTTTTATCATTTTCAGCCGCTGAACCATAAGTTGGCCTACATCATCACCCATTATATTGCTTCGCTCACAACAATAGTTGTAGTGTATTCCGCCATAAAACCTCGACCGCATCGTTTCCAGGGAAGCATCTTTGAACGAATCAAATGACCTGCTTTTGATCCCGAATTCAAGTTCAGTAGTGTCATTGTAACTGAATTTATCGCCGAATACGCTGCCCAGAACCTCTGCAGCAGCTGCAGAGATCGTGCAGTGTCCACAAGTATATTCTGGGAAAGGCGGAGTTTGCAAATGCGGTCTCCAATTCGGGTCGAAATATTTGTTGATAACTGTCTCGGGGCGCATCGTATTGTAGGTGTACTTGATATTCCAACATTGGATAAATGCATCAAAAAGCG
>JAJPJP010000399.1 GCA_021324175.1 Chitinophagia bacterium | reverse complement strand
TCTGGAGTAAATATCCATTACCGTCAGCAACAGGGCATTTTTCCCCCTACCATGCAAATGCACATACTTGATATCCATCGACAGATATTGCAAGGGTCGCTCCGGCTTCAATTTTCTGAACTGGATGAAGTTCCGCTTGAAAGGCGCTACCCGGATCCTTGAACCATACAACAGCTTTGATTCTTTCATTAAGCGGTATACTTTCTTGTGGTTAATGATCCAGCCCTTTTCCTTCAGTTCGCCGGTCATATTCCTGTAGCCATAACAACAGAACTCCTGGCTAAGGGTCTGTTCGATGTCTTTCAGAACTACCGTATTTTCAAAGAGCTCTCCGTCCTGGTTCACAGAATGGGTGCTGGACTTAATTCCTTTGGGCAAAAACGACCGCTTGTAATAATAGCTACTTGACTGCAGTCCCGCCCAGATGAGCAAGAGACGAACGCTAATGCCCCGGAGTGCATAAGTCTTTACGAGCCCTTCAGCTTCCGCTCGTAGGCCTCGTTTTTTTTTAAAAGCTCCGTTTTGAACTCCAACTCCAATGCCTGGTTGCCAATAATCTTTTTCAAGCGGGCATTTTCTTCCTGTACGGCCTTTAGCTCGGGATCAACTTTTCGATATTGAGGCTGCAACGAGCTGGCGCCGCCATGGTTAAACTGATTCTTCCATCGAAGAAAAACGCTGTACGATAAATTGTGTTTACGCAATGCTTGCGTCTCGCCGATCTGTTCGGCTTCCTGAATAATTTGAAGTTTCTGCTCCACAGAAAAGGTTCTTCGTGCTTTTGACATAACCTAAATTTAATGACTAAATTGAATTTCAAATCTAGTCCAGTCATTTAGGGGGTCAAGACACTACTTTGCTTTTGATTAATTTAGTTGCCTGATTCATGATCTGACATTTTTGAGGGTTAACTAATAGTGTGGAAACTTAAAGTTAATCCTCTCTGTCAGATCAAGTAGTAACTAGTTCAGATAACAATTTGTCAGTTGGCGTGCCTCTCTTATTAAATCTAAAAGGAATTTGCAGCCTCCCCTTTAAAGGAGTGACTGCTTATAGCAGATGGAGTTCTGAATGATTTGACTTTGTTTTATCTTTGGGACCTTTCGACCAAGCTACATCAAGTCTTTTTTATAGCAGATTATATTCTATCCATTACACATCAACCTATTTATTCTTTAAACAATTTCATCATTTCATTATAAGTCCATTCATTTCCCTTTACAAAAAACTTATATGTTTTCTCCCAGTCAGCTCCTTTTCCCCAACCAATCATTGACGAAGTAATTTTTGTATGTTTATTGTCAATCTGACTAAACTGAATTATTTCCTGTAGATTCTGATCTTCGCTTTGTACCTTTTTAGAAAAATTACTATTTAGCTTAACTTTTAGCGTAATCATTTCACCCTCAATATAATTGATAATATTTAACCTGATCATGTGCTTGCCACGCAATGATTCATTCTTGTTATAATTTGTAAGAATGTATCCACCTGTTTTTAATTCAATATGAGCCAACGGAGCTATCCATTGTCTTAATTTTTCATCTTTGGTAAAATACTCCCAGGCGATTCCCTTGTCTACAGGTAATACAAATTCGAGCTTTAATACTTTTTCTCCAGTTGATGTTACATAGGACGCGTTTTTAAGATCCTGGGCATTTAAGTTAAAAGTATAGATAGATGCTAATAAAAAAAATAAGATTTTATTCATCGATTTGCTATTTACATGAATACTTAATTTCTTTTTTTACAGACTTATTCAGATTGGGCATCTATACCAGACCGGTGTAATAATAAATTTTCTATAGTAATACTATCTGACATAATAAAATCTGGGATATGCTTACTCAGTTTCATCTGCCATATATTTGGATTTCAATTCCGGCGTAAACGCATTTAAATAAGTTTCCATTTTATTGGGGTAAGTTCTTTTTGACAGGAGAACAGCGGCCAAATAATATGTAATAAAGTTATCGCGAATTCAAATATGCAAAAGGACAAAAGCGCTCAGGATCAGGCCATCGCTGTAGCCTTTTTATCAGCAGGATACCGCTTAAGCAGGTGACGTAACTGGCTGGTGCTTTTTAATCCGCAATGAAGCGCGGTCGCTTGCAAAGTATAGCCCTCGCCAACTAACTTTTCGGCGAGCCCTGCGCGTAACTGATTAAGATAAGCACCCAGGGTAATACCTGTTGTCTTTTTAAAAAGGCGGGTAAGGTTCCTCACACTCATGCTCACTTTAGCCGCAAGTTCTTCCAATGTAAACTTCTGATCAAGCGATTGCATTAAGATATCCTGAGCTTTATGAATACGATGATCCAGATGATTACGGTATTGCATGAAAACGTTCAGCTGTGGGTCGTCCAATGTGCGCCGAAAATACACGACGGCTTCTTTGGCAATCTTGGCGGCAAAATACGGTCCCCAAAGCTGTTCCAGCAAATAAAGAGAAAGGTCAATGCCCGATGCGACGCCTGCGCTGGTATAGATACGATCTTCCTGGACAAAAAGTCGGTTAGCTTGGACCATCGCCTTGGGATAATGCGACTTTAACCGGTCAATAAACTCCCAGTGAGTCGTACATGCACGCTGGTCAAGTAAACCGGATGCCGCCAGCAAAAAAGCGCCGATACATATGGAGCAAATAGTGGCTCCATTTTGATGTTGAACGTATAACCACCTGAGAAAAGGGCGTGATGAATTTAAGAAGGAATCTTGCGTCATTAAAGAAAAGTCGATTCCTGGCACAAACACCAAGTCGCCGTCATTCAGCGTTAATTGATCGTAAGGTGTTAATTGATTAAAGGAAAGTGTACAAAGACTGTCCGATTCTGTTTGATCGGTGAATATGGTACTGAAAAATAGTTTTACAGGGGCTCCGTTACAGGCAGCCTCATAAAAAATCTGCGCAGGGCCCGTAATATCCAGTAAGTGCACTTTAGGCGGTATTATAAATACAGCCCGCAGGGTTTTTGGGTGGTCAGCATGCATGTTAATAATACAAATTAACTAAAAGCTTCAGGTCGACAAGCGCGGAAATGACAGGGTCCAATCATCAGCTCGGAGTTAAGCTGGCTATCCAGTTTGGGCTGAGCCTTGATGCGGTTAATTAGGATCCATCGTTCCCATTTGCCCTTTGTCCTGGCCTGCCTGAAGTGGCACAACAAATGGAAAAATCATTTCCAACGATGCTGATCGATTTATCCATCAGGCAGGCCACCCTAAACAGGCTGCCATAAAATCGTCTTAATGCACAAATTTAAAAATATAAATCTATTTGGCTTAAACACATCAGCTTAAAACGCTAAATTTTTTGAGTTGAAAATGAGAACGCTCCTGGAGGAGGAGCATTAGCGGATGGGTTGGCTTGTCCTATTCCGGACTTCAATAAATTTTCCTCGTTATTTTTGCCTTGTAATTTGTCTATTACAGTTTAGTAAAAATCCTTAGTTCACCTTGCGTAACGCCGGAGATGAAAGCAGGGTT
>JAJPJP010000276.1 GCA_021324175.1 Chitinophagia bacterium | reverse complement strand
GATGCCTACACTCATGGCAAGCTCAACATACTGGTCAAATATGGCGTAATCGAAGTTCCAGTCACCGTTTTTTTGCCTGGTGGACTCGATCATTCCCCCTTCCGTTGTATATGAGTTGTCGCTCCAGGGCGAATTGACTGCATAGGTGGTAATGTATTTGCCGCCGGCATCCGCATAAAGCTTCAAGTGTTTTTTTAAAAGCAGCTTGTGTTCTTCCGACCAGGGCTGTAAATGATTATCCCAGGCTACTACCCAGGGATTTTGCCAAAGATCAAGTCTGTATTGCCAGTCATGAGGAGCGGGTAGCCATTGTTTCTCTACCTCAACGTTGATATCAAGCGATCGCCGATACCCCTTTGCAAGCGCTTCGACAGTTCCTTTATAGTGGCCTGGCTGAATACCCGCCGGAATGTCAATGGTCAACCAGACCGGTCTCACTGTTTTTCCAGGAAGATCAAAGCGGTCAAACTGCTCAAACCGATCAGGCATCAAAAAGCCCTCCGGATAAGGGGAGCCGCCGCAGTCCACTTTATCTGACCCATAGGGATAATTAGCCAGCACATAACGCACCATGTACACCCTGATGTGATGACGGCTGATCCTTTGACCATTTGGACCCACCAGGTCATGCAATCTAAATCGGACCTGTTCGAGCGTGTCTGCCGACCACACGATTAATTGCGCATTCAGGCGCTCGCCTCGCCACCCCCCGCCTGTCCAAGAACGTGCATCGCTTATCAATGGAACTTCAGTCCTGAAATAAAGTTCGTCTTCGGATCCGAAGCCGACATGCGCCCCTCGTTGTGATTCCCACAATGCGGGGTTAGTTGATTTGTCCAGCGTAAACTCATCCAGGTAGTGCGGCGCCAATATCGGCAGTAAAGAAGAATCGACGCGTCCAACCCGGGTTTGGGGAAATCCGCTGGTTTCAAAAAGCAAAATGTGCAATATTATTAGTGATATGTTCTTCGCAGAAGCCTTTTTGATTCTCAGCATATGATAAATATAGCGATTCCGCCTAATGCGTAAATCGGGCTTTGCTGGCGGTGATTCCTTTTGAAAAGTGCCGTATCGGAACCTCTCGCCGACAGTTTTGGCCGCTTACCCGACTTTTTAAGCCACCTGCCGGAAGTTGCTGGCGGCGAAAATGAGACCTCGATATTTTTGGGTTCTAAATTAATATTTGTGAGAAAGAGAATTATTACTGTCGCAGTTTTTGCATCGACGCTAGCTTTTGGATTTGCCCAACAGCCGCCTGGAAAAAGAAATGGGCCTCCACCCTCCATTGGTCGTGTTTTTGGAAAGGTTATCGATACTGCAGGTCTGCCGCTGCCTGTGACTGCTATCATTTTGAAACAGGTGGGCGACACTTCGACCAAGAAAAAGAAACTGATCTTACTAAAAGGAATGGACACCAAAACCAATGGTGAGTTCAACTTCGAAGACATTCCCATCGTGACCCAACTTGTACTACGAATTTCCGCGGCTGGCTATAAAACAAAGGACGTATCCTTTATGGTTGTGCCTTCCGGCGGCGGTGCCCCGGCTTCCTCGAATGCCGCCCCGGGTGGAGGCATGCCGTCCTTTGAGAAGGATCTCGGGTCCGTGACCATGGAGCAATCTGTCAAAGAAATGACCGCGGTGACTGTAACCGCGCAGGCTCCGGCCATGAAGCTCGAGCTGGATAAAAAGGTGTTTAACGTCGAAAGGAATATTGTGAGCGCCGGAGGTACGGCAGTTGACATCATGCGGAATGTACCTTCGGTGAATGTGGATATTGATGGGAATGTTACGTTGAGAGGGAACGCACCGACAATCTATGTCGATGGCAGGCCGACTACGCTGACCCTTGATGAGATACCGGCAGACGCTATTCAGAGTGTCGAAGTGATGACCAATCCCTCAGCCAAGTACGACGCGTCTGCGACGGGAGGCATTTTGAACATCGTTCTTAAAAAGAATCGAAAAGAGGGATACAACGGCAATATTTCCGCGGGCATGGACTCCCATGGAGCGCCGAATGGGCTGGCCAGCTTCAATGTCAGGCAAAACAAAGTTAATTTCACGGGTACATTCCTCATTAACGAGAACAGGAGCCATACAACAGGCAACACCAACAGGCTGACAACGCTCACGCTGGATACGGCTACCCGGTTGCTGGAAAATGATCTCACAAAGAACGGAGGAGGGTTCCTGTTTGGACAAGTCGGCGCAGATTATTTCGTAACGAACAGGACGACGGTCTCCGCATCGTATATCCGGGTGCATGGCTCTATCAAACCTGTGGAGACTTCTCAATTGCAAAGCGACAGTATGTTTAGCGGCAGTTCGGGCCAAAGCATGTTCAGCACGCGTTATTCCAATTCCAACCTCAATGTTAATGTGAATGGGGTAAACGCAGGAATGAAACACAATTTCCCCAAGGATGGTGAAACGCTGACTGCTGATGGCTCCCTCTTTTCCGCCAATGCAACCAATATTGCCAACTACCTGACGAATTATTATCAGGGCCTTCCGGGCAGCGGCATTATTGCCACCACGAAGCAACAAACGCTGTCCACTGCTGATCCTCGATTCTTAACCATTCAAAGCGACTATACGGATCCACTGGGTCCCAAATCCAAATTGGAAGCCGGGGCGCGCATCAGCATCAACAAGCTGGGAGACGACAACAACACGTATTCGCCTGACAAGACGGGGACTTATGTACTCGACTCACTTGCGGCGAGCAACTACACCAGCACCAGCAATGTATATGGCGCTTATGGCAATTTCACCAGTGCGATCAGGGACTTTAGTTACCAGGTCGGGCTCCGGCTTGAAAGCTCAAATTATACCGGCCAGCTGATCTCTACCAACCAAACCTTCAGCAACAAATATCCGCTCGAACTATTTCCGTCATTATTCCTGAGTCAAAAGTTTGCCAAGACCAACGAATTGCAGCTGAGCGCGACCAGGAAAATCACCAGGCCCAATTTTTTCCAGCTCATCCCCTATACGAACTATTCCGATACGCTAAACATCACGCGCGGTAACCCGGGTCTCGTCCCACAGTTCACTGAAAACTTTGAACTATCATACCTGAAAACATTCAAGCATGGCAACACCCTGTTGATTTCAACTTACTATAACTATACGTCAAACCTGATTACCCACTTCCAGGTAACCGGCACTGACCCGCTGGGTAAGGAAGTACTGATCAACACTTATGAAAATGCCAATGACAGTTACAACTATGGCGCGGAGATGACCACGACGGACAATATCACCAAATGGTGGGATCTTTCACTCAACATCAATGCATATAATTCGAGGATCAATACCAATAACCTGAATCAGCCTTCACAGCCTTCGTTGTGGAGTTATTTTGGGAAGTTCAACAATAACTTCAAATTGCCGGCGAATTTTACGATACAACTGACGGCGATTTATCAATCGAAAACAAACCTCCCGGTGAATACAGGCGGCCAGTCATTTGGGCCGCAGATGTCGACTACACAGAGCGCTTCCCAGGGATATATCAAATCTTTCTATGGCGTAGACGCAGCAGTGAAAAAGACTTTTTTGAAGAATAATGCGGCGTCACTCACGCTGAGTTTCTCTGATATCTTCAGAACGAGATGGTCTGACCAGTTCAGTCAAAGCCCTTTCTTTTCGCAGGAATTTGACCGGATAAAAGATCCGCAGCTGGTAAGGCTTGTATTTGCCTATCATTTTGGGAAGATGGACATGTCACTGTTCAAACGCAAAAACATGCATACGCAGGGTATGGGTGATGCCGGACAGAGTTTGCAACAATAAGATCAACAGTAGAATTATTCCCGAACGGCGTGTAAAATTTTCCACTTAGAATAAACTTTCTTGGTTTCTCACCGTGTTCAGTAAAACAGTTCCGATTACGGAGCAATCCATGAAATAGGCAGATTAAAGGATCGCGAGTGGATTTACGTTGAATGTGGAATAATTGATGAAGGCGGACCTGAATGCCGCCAACAACATCTGCATGCAGGATTATTAAAATATTTCTCAAAAAAACCCGTGACGGGATGATGTAGCAGGGAGTTCTCTTGTAATTGCGGAATTGTCGCCAAACAAAATTGCCAAGTCGATAAAAATTGTCTCAAACAGGCTTAAGCAGCTTACGCCATATTTCTATTATTGCTCTCCACGAACCAATTATCAGTGATTAAATGCGTGACAGGAAAAATCTTGAGCGCCTCGGTCGTTGCTCTAAAAACGCTGATCAGTACTCGATTGACTGATTGAATGATATACCTTTCCTTATC
>JAJPJP010000202.1 GCA_021324175.1 Chitinophagia bacterium | reverse complement strand
TTTATCTGGTGTTTCCATTGCGATAATTTTCCCCGCGTCAATAATTGCAACCCGGTCGCAAAGGACTTCAGCTTCATCCATATAGTGCGTGGTAATGATTAAAGTTGTTCCTTTTTTTCTAATTTCTGTAATCAGGTCCCATAAATTACGTCTTGCCTGTGGATCCAAACCTGTCGTTGGTTCATCCAGAAATATAATTTTTGGGCGATTAATTAGCGTTGTCGCTATGGAAAACCTCTGTTTTTGCCCACCACTCAACTCTTTAAATTTTGACTTCGCCTTGTCTCGTAAATTGACCATATCAAGCAGAGAGTTCGGATTGACAGGTTCATTGTATAAACCTCCAAATAGCTCAATTAGTTCCGTCAGCTTTAGTCCCGGATAATATCCGGAAGTTTGTAGTTGAACTCCGATTATTTTTTTGATTTGTTCTGGAGCCTCGTCCAGGTCAATTCCATCAACAGTTACTTCGCCCGCTGTCTTATCGCGAAGAGTTTCGATGATTTCCAGCGTGGTTGACTTCCCTGCACCGTTGGGCCCAAGCAAGCCAAATATCTCGCCTTGATATACCTCAAAACTAATTCCCTTAACAGCTTCAAATTCACCATATTTTTTTACGAGACCTTTAACAGATATGATCGTGGATGGCATGAAGGCAATTTACGCCACTTGCTGGAATTTAAGAGGTCGGCCATGGTCATTTCGAAAATATCTGAGTATAAAAGACAACTCCTTTATCGTTTTTTGCCACGCCAATCCCTGTCAGGGTGAAATCCGTTTCAATATTTCTTTTATGTCCAGGGCTTTTAAGCCAGCCATCAACCACTTCCTTTGCCGACATGTCCCCACTCGCCACATTTTCCGCGGCCATGGTAATTTTCCCCACTTCCTTGGAAATTGCCTTGGCTCGTTCATTAAGGCCATCATGACCGAAGGGGGTCCGGCCTGATGCCATATCAATACTATGCTGCAAAGCTAGTTTCGACTCGACCCCATTCAGTCGAAGATTCCGAAGTCCAATTGATCTTCGATGAAAGTTGATATAATAGAGGATAGCCTCTTTCATGTCAATAATATACACCTTCCCAGATAGTGTTGGAATTAAAGCATTTACATCACACTGCGCGTAGCTTGCCAAATTGAAGAAAACTAGTGCCAGGGCCGCAAAAATCCCTTTTTTCATTGGATTATTTTCGTCCTTAACGGACAATGGCTTGTGATATTTTCAGAACGGTTTTAAAAGAAGTCTAAAATCTCTTTTATAAACTGTTCCTTCGTACTCTTGAAATCGCCGAATATTTGAAGGTACCCACTCACCATTTAATTTTCATTGATATAAAGCTGGAGATCATCCATCATACTGCTGCTACCAATGAAAAAAGGCGTTCGCTGATGAAGCTCTGTTGGTTCGATATCCAGGATTCGTCGATTTCCATCAGTCGCTTTTCCACCAGCTACCTCGGCAATAAAGGCAAAGGGATTGCACTCATATAATAATCTCAGTTTCCCATTCGGCCTTTCGAGCGTTGCCGGATACATGAAAATGCCCCCCTTAATCAAGTTCCTGTGGACATCGGCAACCATACTGCCAATGTAGCGCTGTGTATATGGCCCCCCGGATGCCTTGGTCTTCTTCTGACATGCATCGATGTATTTCTTTACGCCATCGGAGTATTGAAAGAAGTTGCCGTGGTTCACCGAATAAATTCGACCTTCAGCGGGGCATTTGATGTTGACATGGCTGAGAGTAAACTCGCCAATTGACGGATCTAACGTAAACCCATTTACTCCCCGGCGGGTCGCGTAAACCATCATCGTTGAAGAGCCGTAAATAATGTAACCGGCGGCAACCTGGTTTATTCCAGGTTGTAAAAAATCCTTTTTGGTGCAAGGCTGGCCTTTTGGGCTCACTCTTCTATACACTCCGAATATTGTTCCGATGGATACGTTTACATCTATATTACCACTTCCGTCTAATGGGTCAAATAAACAAATATATTTAGACTGATTGCTAACCTCATCATCAAACACTACAATTTCTTTGAGCTCCTCGCTGCCTATTCCTGCACAGCTTATTCCATGGCTAAGAACTCCTACAAGCTGACTATTGGCGAAAATATCCAGCTTCTTTACATCTTCGCCTTGAACATTTACAGCACCGGCATCGCCTAAAATATCCACAAGTCCTGCCTTGTTGACTTCAACATTGACTCGTTTCGCGGCTAGTCCAATGTCCCTGAGTAAATTGCTGAGTTCACCCGTTGCATGTGGAAAACTGCGTAATTGCTGGATCGTGAATTCGTCCAGTGTCAGTACCTTCCTATTGACAAGCATAAGTTAAAAATTGATTTTTCATTGACGCGCAAAAATAGCGGAAACTTTCTTGCTGGCAGCGAATGCTATCTTTGCGCACTAAGTTCATTTTGATGAAAGTTTTCAAATTTGGGGGAGCCAGTGCAAATACGCTGGAACGAATCAGGAATATCGCTGACATAATTAGGTCTTATGCTGATCAAAAAATTCTAATTGTAATTTCTGCGATGGGTAAGACGACCAACGCGCTTGAAAAAGTCGTCGAATCGTATTATGCCGGAGACAGGGAACAAGCCGGGGCACTCTTTGGAGTTATCAAAAGAAACCATCTTGACACTGCAAAATACCTTTTGACCAGAAATTATTTAGTTGCCGAAGAAATCTTAAACAAATTTTTTATCGAAGTAGACTGGCTTCTGCAGGAAAAACCTTCCCGGGACTTTGATTATTATTATGATCAAATCGTTTGCGTCGGCGAGCTTTTTTCTACCTGCATAATAAGCTCATACCTCAATGAGGTTGGCGTCGACAATGTGTGGCTGGACGTTCGGGACATTTTGAGGACCGACGATAATTTCAGGGATGCAGGAATTGACTGGCAAGCCGCGGAAAGAAATATTAAGAATCAGGTTTTGCCAGTGTTTTCAACAGCCGACAGGATAATTACCCAAGGCTTTATAGGGTCGACCGATGAAAACGAAAGTACTACGTTAGGTAGGGAAGGAAGCGATTATTCCGCCGCTGTTTTTGCTAATGTCCTGGAGGCTGAATGTCTTACTATTTGGAAAGATGTGGAAGGGGTTATGAATGCCGATCCAAAACAATTTCCTTCAGCGGAATTTATCGGTGAATTGAACTATGACGAAGTCATTGAGATGGCATACTATGGAGCGCAGGTGATTCACCCCAAAACAATCAAACCGCTCCAAAATAAGAATTTACCCCTGTATGTTAAGTGTTTTCTCGATCCCAAGTTACCGGGAACATTAATTCATGCAAAAAGTACAAAAAAGCTGCCGCCAATAATTGTGCTGAAGACTGACCAAGTTTTGATGCATTTACATTCCAAAGATTTTTCGTTTGTTGGCGAAAGCCTTACTGCCAGTCTTTACACGCTATTCGCAAATTTAAAAATAAGGCCCAATCTTATACAAAGCGGTGCGGTGAGTTTGAAAGTATGCGTCGACGACAGGGCAGAAAAAACCGAGAAGCTGGCATTGTCCGCCTCGGAATTCTTTGATGTTAGAACGGAAAAAAATCTCACATTGCTTACGATAAGACATTATGCGCCTGAAAGCTTGAGCATCCTTACACAGGATAAAATTATCGTCTTAAAACAACAATCGCCACAAACCATTCAAGTCCTCATGAAATAGCTACTGGTCAACCCCCACCATGATCGTTTGCTTCAATTTGATCGGTACTTTTTTGCCGGCAACAGTGGCCGGCGCCCAGGAAGGCATTTTCATAAACGCAGTTTCGATTTTCTCGTTCATTTCATCATTTCCCCCTCGAATTACACGGGCGTAAACGGGGCTGCCATCCTTATCAATGATGTATTCAATCAGAACAAATGTCTTAACTTGACCGTTTTCGAGGTCTTTCACCTCGTCTTTTCCTAGATTAGTTATGAACTCCTGAAATGCTTCGTTGCCACCGGGAAAAAGAGGAAGCTTTTCAACCACCTTTGGTAGATCTTCATCTTTGATCGGCTGAACCATATGAGTTACCTTCTTTTTAGGTCTTAACTCGACGGTTGGTTCTGCTAGCGAGACTTCGTCCGTAACATAATCACCTTTTCCATTAATAAGTACGAGGGGAAGTTGTCGATATTTTTCAAAATAGAAGAATGCATTTTTCATATTTTTTTCAAATGCAGCATTTTCAGAAAAATTTTGTAAATATCTGTTTAGATAAATCAAACTGCGTTGGTTCTTGAAATTAATAGGGAAGATATGTACCGGTATAAAATCCTCGCCCAAATCTTTGGCATGGGCGGCAATAATATAGAGCTCTTCGATTTGGTCGTCAGTTATCGGAATGCACCCGGTAGTAACACAACTTCCATGGATATATATATCGCCTCCAGGCTGACTTAAGTCACTCAAAAGTCTATCCGAAGCATTTGGATAATTGAGGCCCAGCGACAAATGGTACAGGCTCCTTGGATTGAATTCATTAATATAATAGAACCCTTCAGGCACCTGGTAATCGCCAGCCATTCTTTTCGGACCCAGCGTACCAGCTAAGGCACAGATCTTATATGTTTTGAAAAGTTTATACTTCTCCTCTTTCCGACCTTTGACCCAAAGCTCCATATCGCTGTCGTATTTGAAAGAGCGGAGATAGACATATTTCGCGGGCCACGTCAGGCCTTTTTGTTGAAATTGCTTCATCAAAGTGTCTTCTTTTCTTTTCATCATATCGCTGATTCTTGGAAAAGAACGCTGATAGCTAAGAAAATTCAGGGTCGAAACAGACGTTTGCGCCGTTGCAGGTAAAATGGTGCCAAGAAAAAAAGGAGAAAGTGCGAAGAGTCCTAATTTCCACGATTTGCGCATATGAAATCCACCCATACTGTAAGGAGATTTACCTGTTTTCAAAAGGTTTAAAGATAATACCAATTAGCAAAAATCCTGCCATTCGATATATAAACAGACTGTTAATAAACTTCATTTAAGAGCAAAAGGTGACTCAAAAATTTCCTCTTGCGGCCTGTTCCCTTTCTATGGCTTCAAACAAAGCCTTGAAATTCCCTTTTCCAAAACTTTTGGCACCCTTCCGCTGAATAATTTCGAAGAATAATGTCGGCCTGTCTTCTACAGGCTTTGTAAAGATTTGCAGAAGGTACCCTTCTTCATCTCTATCCACCAAAATACCCAATTCCTTCAAAGGTTCCAAGTCTTCGTCGATTTTTCCTACGCGGCTGACCAGGTCGTCATAATAAGTTGATGGAACCTTCAGGAATTCCACTCCCCTATCTTGAAGCTGAGTGACGCTGCCTATAATATCGTCCGTAGCCAACGCGACATGCTGAACGCCTTCGCCATTGTAGAATTCAAGGTATTCTTCTACCTGGGATTTCTTTTTTCCTTCGGCGGGTTCGTTGATTGGAAACTTCACATATCCGTTGCCATTACTCATCACCTTGCTCATCAGGGCTGAATATTCGGTTGAAATATCGTTATCGTCAAACGATAAAATATTCCTGAATCCCATTACCTCCTCATAAAATCTCACCCAATGGTCCATCTGGTTCCATCCCACATTTCCTACGCAATGGTCAACATATTTTAATCCGGTGGGTGGAGGGCAAAAAACGCTCTTCCATTCCCTGTATCCCGGCATAAATGCTCCGTTATAATTCTTTCTTTCTATAAAAAGATGCACAGTCTCACCGTACGTGTATATGCCACTCAACACGATTTCGCCGAACTCGTCTTTAAGCCGGACCGGTTCCATGAAGCTTCTCCCGCCCCTATTCGTCGTTTCGTGCCAGGCACTAACAGCATCCTCTACACTTAAAGCAAGCATTTTTACGCCATCACCGTGTAAATAAACATGGTCCGCAATCGGACTTCCAGTACGGAGAGAAGTCGTAAATACAAATGTCAATTTATCCTGCCGCACAGCATAGCTGACTTTATTTTTGACTCCAGTTTCCGGGCCCGCATATGCCAGGGACTGGAAGCCAAAGGCCGCCTTGTAAAAGTGTGCTGCCTGCTTTGCGTTACCCACGTAGAATTCAACATAGTCCGTGCCCTGCAAAGGCAAAAAGTCCTTCTGAGATGTTGTTTTATTTTCGGATGCTGTTAGAGTAGACATTAAATCTGTTTTGGAGTGGTCAGTTCAATATGATTTAGCTCGCATTCTTGACAACTGGTCTTTTATATGACCGATCTTAAATCGAAATCATACATCGCCAGGCTTTTCATCAGCAGACAGTAGCAGTTGCGCCTATCACTGAAAAATTTATGTGGATAATCCGGGGTCATTTTACTGCATAAAGTTAAAATTCTTCTTTCAAAGAAAGTAATTTTAACTAATACACATGGTGTTAAGAAGCGAATATGCAAATCTAGTTCAAGTCTCATTTGTCTACTGTTTCTTACCTTCACGATTACAAAGTAAATTAACCCTTATGCTCGAAGTGGGAATATTGGGCGGAGGTCAGTTGGGCAGAATGTTACTCCAGTCGGCCGCCAACTACCCCGTGGAAACGTCCGTTCTTGAAAACGAGCCGGATTGCCCATCGGCGCATTTGTGTCACCATTTTGTCCAAGGTGACATCCGGAACTTTGATGATGTCTACAAGTTCGGCAAGAATCTTGACGCCTTAACGATCGAGATTGAGTCAGTAAGCGTTGAAGCCCTTGAAAAGCTTGAGAATGAAGGAGTACAAGTTTATCCGAGACCTGCAGCCCTTCGCATAATAAGAAATAAAATTAGCCAGAAACAATTCTACAAGGATTCGGAGATTCCGACAGCGAATTTCATTGTGACGACGAATCGGGAAGATCTCTTGAAGTTTGAGGAATTCCTGCCAGCCGTACACAAGGTTGGCCTGGGAGGTTATGATGGTCGTGGCGTCCAGGTAGTCAGGACGACGGAAGACATGAAAAACGGGTTTGATGCACCTTCAGTTTTGGAAAAAATGATTGACATTGCCAAGGAAGTATCGCAAATTGTTGCGATTAATGAGCGAGGCGAGACAGCGCTCTTTCCTCCTGTGGAAATGGTATTCAATAAGGATCTTAATCTGCTTGACTATCAAATAAGCCCTTCAGATTTAAATAAAGAAATAATATGGAAGATTGAAGCAATTTCGCTGAAAATTGCGCGAGAGCTAAAAAGTCCGGGCATTTTTGCAGTTGAACTTTTTGTCGACAAATCCGGAGATGTACTTGTCAACGAAACTGCGCCGCGTGTGCACAATAGCGGCCATCATACAATTGAAGCCAATTTTAGCTCCCAATTTGATATGTTATGGCGAATTATACTTGGGTATCCGCTTGGTAACCCATCCCATATTTTGCCTGCTGCAATTGTCAATTTACTTGGTGCAAATAATTATTCAGGCAGCCCATTATACGAGGGAATTCGAGATATTTTGAAAATGGAAAACGTATTCGTGCATATTTACGGAAAGAGGCAAACAAGACCGGGTAGAAAGATGGGCCATGTCACTATTTTGAATAAGGATAAGGCTGATTTAATTCACGCGGCCCAAAGGGTTAAACATGCGATCAGGGTTATTAGCGAACCTTAATAATAATAAGTGGGAGTTCATGTCATTCAATGAACGGAGACTTGCAATTAAATAAAAATTTTATGATGGTCAAGGTTGGTATTATTATGGGAAGCGATAGCGATCTTGTGGTTATGCAGGCGGCGGCTGATATTTTAAAAGAATTTGCTATTGAGTTTGAACTAACGGTCGTTTCGGCACATCGAACGCCGCTACGGATGGTGCAATATGCCGCCGAAGCGAAACCGCGGGGGCTAAAGGTGATCATTGCAGGAGCCGGGGGTGCAGCTCACCTGCCAGGCATGATTGCCGCAATTACATCGCTGCCGGTTATAGGAGTGCCTATTAAATCATCGAATTCTATAGATGGCTGGGATTCAGTTTTATCGATCCTTCAAATGCCAAACGGCGTGCCCGTTGCAACCGTCGCCCTAAACGCAGCCAAGAATGCAGGAATTCTGGCTGCGGAAATTATCGGTGCGTTTGATGACGTAATAGGTGCCGAAGTCGAAGCTTATAAAAAGAATCTTGAAGGGGAGGTCCTGGGGAAAATTGAAAAACTCAAAAAAGAGGGATGGCAAAATAATTTTGACCGATAACGAGGAACTCGGGTGTGGTCAGTGCAATTTGACTTTCATTTTTACCTCTCAAATTAATCATTAATGGAAGCATTCGCCTGATCAGTTATTATTCAATAAGTCGAGTGGAAATTTCACAAATCCGCGTAACTATGTCTCTTCGAGTATCGTAAATTTTGGTTCAATCAGAGGAGATTTTTCAATTATTTGATTAATAAAATCTCTTCCCCATTTGGCGTAATATGGGATGAAATTGTCGACCCGCTCCTGCAGGTTGTTAAAAGGAAACAGAGCATCCTTTATATCATGGATTTGACGCCGGATATCGCTGTATTTTCGCTTCTCATTCCGCAATAGCTTTTTCTCAAATTCCTTAATTTCATTGAGCGATTTTATCCTCATCGATTCGACATGTTGGACGAGGGTTGGATCGACCTTTGAGGCAATTGAATTTAGGCCGGCGTAAAACGTTTCAGCAGCGTCAAGTTCATTTTTCAGGCTGAGCTGGTTTAGGGTTTCTTTCTTGACGGTCTCATTAAGTAGTTCATCTTCAGTTTTGAATAGGTCGAACAGTTCAATTCCGGCTTTTACGATTTTTTCTTTCCATTTCTTTTCAATGATTAAAAAAGAGTTCCGAAGCACGAGCACTGGAAATGGGATTTCATAATGCTCAAACAATTCTTTAAGCTCGAGCCAATATCCTGTTTCCCCGCCACCACCCACAAAAATAACATCCGGCAAGATAAGTGACTGATATATTCCCCTAAGAATGACATTGGGGCTGAATCGTTCAGGATTGCTTTCCAGTTCTGACAAAATCTCCTCTTTTGAGAACTTCAAAGATGTATTCCGCACTTCAAATCCATCATTGTTCAGTTCAATTAATTCGCGAACGTGATCTCTTAAGTAGAACAAATTAATTGCGCGTGGTTGTGCCTGGACCTTGTACGAAGTAGGAAAAGATTCTACGGTGCGGCCAACAATTTTTGAAGATATTTGGTTGAGTAAATCATTCTCGAAGATTGTCTGCATTCCACGCTTTAAATCTGCGGAGTCAGGAATCATCACCAGGAGTCCCTGCGACCCGAAGATTTTGTTGATTAAAACGAAAGTGGCCTCTTGAATGTTGTGGCTTTTCAGGTAGGACGTTTTGAGCATTTCTATCAGCTCATCTCCAAAAGGTTGAACCAGGAATTCGGAGGCGATCCTATTTATGATCTTGCCGAGACCATCGGTTTTCATCCTCCCGATAGCGCCTTTTTGATCGGTATCCCAGGAAACCTTCTCCTTTCCCAAAAAGAAACTGCCCAGTTCGGCAAGGTCAGCGTCTTCGTTCCCCATATAATAAACAGGCACAAATTGGAACTCTGGTAATTGTTCGGACAAGCTTTTGGCAAGCTTTAATACATGAGCTATCTTATAAATAAAGTACAAATTACCTGTAAAAATTGCAGGTTGGTGGGCAGTTGTTATTGTAAATGTATTCTGTAGACGAAGTAAGTCAATGTTCTTTTTAACCTCGGTCGATGTTTCCGCGCTCTCATACCGGGTAGCAAAATCATTTACCAGTTTGATCCGATCGGTTTTGAATTTCATTCTTGCAGCGGCCGCTAAACGGATGCCTTCGATGGACACTGGATATTTATAGAAGGAGCGGATCGAAGGTGCTTCGTGCAAATAATCCAAAATAAGTTTCGAAAAATAACCTGTTTCTTCGTATGATATATCGTTAGCTGTAAAGTCCATTGGCTGGCAAAAATAAACAGTCTCTTCCATTCCGGTCGACCGTTCACAAAATTCATCAATAACGTTCGACTGCAAATGCCGAGCAATCTATCGATGTAATTTGATTGCTTAGCGTTTCCGCAATCAGCTTCCCGGTTGCGGCCGCCAATGATAGGCCCAGCATTGCGTGACCGCCAGCGATCGCCAAATTTGTAAATTTCCTGTGTTTACCAATATACGGCAATCCATCTGGAGAAAGTGGCCGAAGACCACTCCATATTCTGCGAGTTTCGGGGAATTGTAAATTAAGATTGGGATAATATCGTTTCGCCGCATTAAAAATGGCTTGCACCCTTTTTATAAGTACTTTGTCATTAATCCCGCTAATTTCCATTGTGCCACCCATACGCAAGTCGTTCAACATTGGCGTCATCGCCACCCTGTCGTCGACAAGAATTGCTGGATATTGGAGGTTTCGATCGACATTTTCGTAGGTTATGCTGTAGCCCTTCCCGGGTTGCATCAAAATTGAAATTCCCAATAATCGTAACACGTTTGGTAACCATGATCCGGCTGCTGCAACTACGTCGCTGCATTTAAACCTTCCTCCATCCGTTAGAATCGCCCGGATCGACGAAGCCGCACATTCAAATCCTTTAACCTCTGTATTAAGCAGGAACCGAACTCCGTTGATTCGAAGGTGGTCCTTTAATGTGGCCATGAAATCGCCGGGGTGTAAATGGCAATCATCTGAATATAGGACTCCGCCAAGCACATCAACTTCAACCTCAGGTTCCATTTGTTGAATTTCATTTCGGGATAAAATTCGGGTCTTTATGCCCAGCTTCTCGGCTTCCCTGGCAAGATCCAACTCATGTGATTGCGTGCCGGCGCTTTTATATAGCATGAAGCATCCCTTTTCGGCCATTCGAAATTGGTTGCCCAGATCGTTTTTGATATCCGTCATTAATTCCCTGCTTAAATGAAGAATATTATTCAAATGGGGAATATTTCTTTGCATTTTCTTTTCATTTGCGCTCCTCCAAAACGCAATTCCCCAACGTACCAAGGCCGGATCGATCCTGGGTTTAATGTAGAATGGGCTTGATGAGCTTAGCATCCACCGAAGACCTTTCGCGATAATTCCTGGTGATGCCAGTGGAACAAAATGACTTGGAGAAATATATCCGGCATTACCAAATGAAGTGCCTGAAGTAATATCGCCCCGTTCAATGACGGTCACAGGCAATCCCACTTTGTTTAAGTAATAGGCGCAGCTAAGCCCTATGACCCCACCGCCGATAACAATTATTTCTCTATCCATAAATTAATTTACTGAAATATTTTGCCTCGTATTAGGGCCTTAATAATAAATCATTTTGCACCTGTGATTTCTGAGATGAAACGCACTTCTTCCCGATCAAAGGGTTCGCCGTCTTTTCGGAAAATGTCATGAAACCATATCTTTGGTTCGGAGCCATCTGCAACTGGTACGCCCCATTGATAGATGGTATTTGTTTTGCCTGCGACGAGTCCCCAATTGATAGCTCCGACGAGATATTTCTTGAAAATTGGCAGATGCGTCTGGAATTTGCTGCCACGAGTCCGAGCCATGTATTCGGTGCATATGACGGGCCTGCCGGTTTGCTTAAGTTCGATAATTTCGCTTTCAACTTCAGCAGCGCTGTCGTAGCTATGGAATGTTATGACATCGGAATTATCGAGTTGCCACTGGTTTAATTCCCTGTTTTCATACCATATGCCTGCAGTAATTGGTTGCAGGGGCCTTATTTCCCAGGCCCAGGCAAAACTTGATTTTAATAAGGCCATGCTGGAACTGCCGTAATTACTATTACCCGGCTCGTTAAAGAGGTCCCACATTAAAATTCGTTTGTCGGTCTTAAACCTTTTCAATATACCTTGTTCGTATTTCTTCAAATCATTCCAGGTTTCCCGCTTGTCATGCATCGTCTTGCCCGGGCACTGAACCCATCCGCTGTTATGTATGCCCGGTCGGGGGTCGGGCTGTTTGCCTGGGTGGGGATCATTATTCCAACAGTCATCGAAAAAGACAAATATGGTTCTGATGGCATTTCTTTCTCCTATTGTTAGAAATTCTTCGAGACGACGGGTATACCCAATCGAATCAGAACGCCATGGTATGTAGTGCAGAAAGACCCTGACCGTATTCATCCCAATCGAATGCGCCCACCCTAATTCGCGATTGATGGTTATAGGATCGAAAGTATCTGGCTGCCACATTTCGATCTCGTTGATGGCAGTACTGGGAATAAAATTACATCCAACTATCCAACCTTGTTCTTTATACCAAGTGGCAGCTTCATTTTTGGACCAAACGTGTCGAACTTGAGCCTGAAATGTTGACGCCAAAAACAACAAGAAAATTGAAGAGTATTTTTTCATTTTATCAGTGAATGCGGCCGTCAACGAGCAGCTGCCCATTTTTTTTCAAGCATTTTTATGAAATATCCTCCTACAACGCTTCGCGCCTGGAAACCAACCTGCTTGCCATCCATTGTCTCATGCCAATCACTTAGCGGAACCCTGGTCGGAGTTTCGGCGGCATACTTGTAAATTGGGGCGACGAGAGATTCGAAATCTTTTTGGTTATCAGCCAGGGTCGCCGTCCACAATATCCAATCGGACTTTGTATAACTTTTGCGGCTATCCAGAGGCAATCCGAATTTATTTTGCTTGGTTAGATAATATTTGATTTCCTTTTGATAAACAGATTGGGGGAAAAGTTGGAGACCCAGTAATTTGTCCCACACCAGGTTGTATTTTTGGCTCCATGTATCTTTATTGTCAAAGGTCAGCGCATAATGATCGCCCGATGCATCCAAATCCATCCACTTGGCAGCAGCGCTCTTTGCAATCTGGCGATATTTTTCTGCCTGGGCATTCAAACCAATCATTTCACTAAGCATGGCGTAGGCACCTATCCCAACGATTGCCTTGATGGACAAATTGGCGTTTCTTGCAAGGTGGCCAGCGAAGTCGTCTGTGCAAAGCTGGTTGGCGGGGTCAATCCCATCGGCGACAAGGAAATCAACCCAGGTAGTCAGTTCCTTCCAATGTTGATGCGCATATTCTGGTTTACCTTCTGCCCGGGCAATAGCGGCCATCAGGATGATCACGTTGCCCGCCTCCTCGACGGGCATATCTTCGCCGTATGTTTGCCCATTGGCGATTGGATAGGTTCCCAAATCGTGCGCAGGAAATGGCTTTTTCCAGTTGCCACTTTCCGAATAATAGAATATCCCGTTCAACATCCCTTTTAAAAGATCAGGATTATAAATCAGCGTTAGCGGCGCTGAAGGATAGGTGACGTCTACAGTCCAAATCGACCCGTTACTGAAATTTTCTTTTTGCGGAAAAAGAATTTCATTGTTAGGTCCCCTAACCAGTTTGTGTGCAGCTAATGACTGGCGATATGCCAATACGCAAAGCTTGGCATATTCTTCACCACCCGCTTTTCCGGCATCATTGTAAAATTGGTTGTCAAAATCATCACATTTCTTCTTAACCATTTGATAGTCTGCTGACGCGCGACCCAGAATGTTTTCGATGCTACCGCCATCCTTTTTCCACCATGCTTGCAAATTTGTATGAAAATATTGAATGGCATAAAGATCGTCGTAACCTACCAATAGTCTCTTTTCCTGTGGCCTGGCGCTGACCTTAAACGAAATCGTCGCTGCCAGACAAATTTTTTTGGCCGAATCATTTTTTACATTGGACTGAGAGGCCGTTATTCCGGATACGAACGATTGAATCGCATTAAGCGTTCGACCAATGTGCACGTCAAAACCATCATCTTTGGACGCCGCCAGGTAAAAATATCCCCAGTCGATTCGAACGTCATCCCCTTTTTTCTGCATTATTTTCTGAGATTCAGTGCCCACTTTGGCGATTGACAGGATGTCGTTTTTCACGACTCCGCCAGCAACCAATTGTTTATCATCGTCAGTGGCAATCTGTGCGGAAGCTCCAAAGAAGACTCTTACTGTGTGGTCACCTTCGTCCGTCGGCGTAATTTTGAAATTGATATAGGACACGGGCGACGACAAAAGATCAAGATTGGACATGAGCAATGGTGAGACAAAATTAAAATCCAATTTTACAGGCCCGCATAAAAATTCGTAGGTAGTCTGAGTAGCGGTCAATGTAACTCCCGTTTGAACGGCCGGCAGAACATCTTTGCCCAAATCATAGGCTTGTCCAAGAAAGTCATAGAATTTGCCATCGACGGCCAGCAATCCATATAACGGTTGCTCTTTTCCAGTCCAATGCTTGGTCTGGCTTTGATTAAGGTCATCGGAGAATGACCAAATGCTGAAATACGGATCGTGCACAATCAGTGGGTATGCCGGCGCTTTTGTCATTTGTGCAAAGCTGAGACTGGCATAGGTTGCGGCAATCATGAAGATTAATATTCTCATGGCAAATAATTACTGTTGTTAGATTCATCAAAAGTTTATTTTGACGTCACTGATATTCCTGGGTATCCAGACCTGCATATCGTCAGGTCCCCGGTTACACCATGAATAATAAGGGATGGCTTTTACAATTCTCGTTTGGGTATTAATGGACTGCTTATCGGGACCTACCATAAGAACTGGAAGCTCTGCAGTTATTACGATAACTCCATTAAGGATATTTCTTTCAAAATCTGTTTGAAATGACGTGTGATCCGGCAGCAAGACATTCCAGGCTTTGCTGTTATTGTCAGCGCCTTCAATACAATAAACAAGGGGTCCTCTTTGAAGGGCTGCTCGTCCGGCATCCGCTTGCACAGAATCATTTGCCACGACTTCCCTGACTTCCATAGGTAGATTCAACTGCACCTCATCACCCTTCTTCCAAAGTCGTTCAATTACCGCGTATCCTTTATCCATTCTAAATTGGGTAGCTTTGCCGTTCACTGAAAGTGCAAATTTTACAACTTTATTATCGGCAAACCGGTACAATCCTCCCGGCACAGCTTCTCCAATGGCCCATCCAGGAATCCGGATATGCAAAGATACTTTACGTGCATGGCTCGGCGATACGAGAATTTTTACTGCGCCATCCCATGGATAATTTGTCTGCTGTTCAATTGAGCAGGACGAACCTTCCAAGTTGATTGTTGTCTTGCTTCCGATAAACAGATTGATCCAGATTCCATCCGTTGACCTGGCATAAATGTAGTTTCCCAATGATGCGACTAGCCTGGCAATGTTTGCCGGGCAGCACGCCGTCCCGAACCATTCATTCCGATTGTCTCGTCCCACTGAAGCTAAGGGATTCCCATAAAAGAACCGGTCGCCTGTAAGCGATAGGCCATCGAGTGCGGCATTATATAGACTTCGCTCCAGGACGTCAATATATTTGGATTCGCCCGTCAGAATATTCATTCTCTGATTCCAAAGAACCATACCCACACTGGCACAGGTCTCGCAATAAGCGTCGGCGTTAGGAAGGTCGAAATCCTTTGAAAAGCCTTCGTTATCTCCACTGGACCCAATTCCGCCAGTTAGATACATGTTTTTGTCAACGACATCCTCCCAGACCGCTTTCATCGCTTTCATATACCCTGTGTCGCCGGTCGCAGCAGCGACGTCAGCCGCTCCTGTATACAAATACATTGCGCGAACGGCATGCCCCGTGATTTTTGTTTGTTCTTTCACAGGTTTCAAATCCTGCCAATAGCCGGGAGTAAACCAACCCATCGTTGTTTTTTGACCCCTCTGCTGCAGGTACCAATCGGCCAGCTTGAGATAACGTTCGTTCTTTGTTGCATGATACAATTTTACCAAAGCCAGTTCAATCTCCTCATGGCCGCTAATCCAATGACGATTCTGCAAGCGAAAAACGGAATCGATATGGTTGGCGTACCTTTCTGCAACTTCCAGGAGTTTTTTCTTACCGGTCGCGTTGTAATAGGCGACGGCTGCCTCAATCAAATGACCGGCGTTATAGTCTTCGTGATTGGGAATTTGAGTCCATCTTTTATTAATATCGGTGAGTGTGTAATAGGTATTTAAGTACCCGTCTGGTAATTGAGCGGCCGCAATAATATCTACCCATTCGTCCGCCTTTTTCTCTAGGACAGAGTCGGGATTATCTTTCAAACTGTAAGAGATTGCTTCCAGTGCCTTAAATACATCACTGTCATCATAGACAAGCCCTTTAAATGTGCCAGTTCTTCTTTTGGCAGCATTGATGAAATTTTGAATTCGTGGCGTCGCGACTTCTGTTTGGTAGATACAGGCCGGCAAGGTCGCTGTGGATATTTTGTCAATGCGGGGCTTCCAGAATTCATCGGAAATGCTTACTTCTGAAAAAATGA
>JAJPJP010000189.1 GCA_021324175.1 Chitinophagia bacterium | reverse complement strand
TTCCCAAAGCTTGAGTGGCCATCAATTCCTGCATTGTTTATCCAAATGCGATTAAATTTCTTTCCCAGGTGCTCGCCCAGCTCGTCTGTCCAGGTCTTGCCCTCAGTCAAATAAGTGCAAGCGGTTGTACTCCCTCCAATTGTAACAGCAGTGAGGTCATTTTTGATGTCGGAAGAGGGGTCGACGCCGCGGAAGCCGATAGAGTTTCGCTTGTTAACGATCGTTTTATCGAGTCCCGCCCTGGAGATGTTTTCCAGCTTGTAGGTTGTATTTGTACTCAACTCCCATTTGTAGCCTCGCATTTTCTGTGGGAAGGGGTTGTAGATGCGCAGTCCAATTTCGAGCAGAAGGACGACTGCGGTAGCCAGGTATAAAAGGTATGATAACCCCCTAAATGGTTTTTTCAGATTGGATTTGGACTTCATTGGATATTGGTGGAAAAAATTGCCTGAATCTGTTGCTGCAGATCAATAACGCCAATGAAGGAGTTTTATGTTACGGTGCTTACGGTATTTGTCGGTAATGATCAGCCTTTTAGCTGAAGTCCGTCTGGTCGATTCATCTACGCGCATTTCGGGCGACCGAGCATCTTTTGTTTATTGTTCAAGATGATATTCTTTCCGTATCAGTTGAATTAACGTATCAGCAAATTCCTTTTGTTTTTCGGTGATTACAACAACATTACTGAGCGTCGTTTGATAGTATAAGATGTCGTTTCGGTATTTTAAGAAAAGTTGTGGTTCATTTTTGTCCATATAGTTTCCGTAGGGCACCAATTTGGATATTTGATCAAATGGGAGGAAAACCGTTGCGAAATTCTTTTCGATGGCCCTAAATGCTGTTCGAGCGAGAACCATGTTAAAAAGCTCTTTATTGGTTGCTTCATAAACATGCGTGTAGGTAAGCAGGAGCTCGTAATTATTCTTGCAGGCATCAACCCCCTGCTCATACTGCAAGATGCTCATCGCCACTTCATGATTTTCTATCAACCTGAAATTGCCACTATATTTTAATTGAGATATGGTAAGATCTGAGAACTCCACTGGCATATTCCAGTAGGTATTCACCAGGGAGCTGATGAACAGTTTGCGCTGATAGATCGTATCATTTTTTGGTCGCGAAAGCAGATCAAGCAGTGAGTCGAGTCCTGCGAGCAAGAGACGATTTCCCCTCACTTCCGTGTTAATGTTCGCGGTGTCCTTTTTCAAATCTTCAATCATTGAAGCCATGTATTCCTTTTCCTTGGAATGGTCTGTAATATTCTCTCTGACGTTTTCGGCAAAGAAGCCAAGGGCCACTGCTAGAAATATCATCACAAACTCCAAAAAATATTCTTTGAAACTTTTTTTTTCGACGTGCGGGTGGTGATGGACTTCCATTTTCGGTCTGCTGATTCCAGGTTTTGTCAATTTAGGTGATCAGACATATAATATTAGACGGTTTACAGTAAATAGTAAAATCTTTAGTTTTGTCTGCTGACTCATAATCAAACATTTGAGTATCGAAAACGAACAGTCTTTAACGGAGGTCTGGATATAACTTTTTGGTTATAAATTATTTATGGACTTGGCATCCTTCTAGCTTCTTGAATGGAGCAAACATTTATTATGCTCATCAACTATCTCAAAATCGCCTGGCGTCACCTGTTGAAAAACAGGGGTTACTCGGCTATCAATATTTCAGGTCTTGCCATCGGCATGGCCATCGCCATCGTTATCGCACTTTGGATCACTGACGAACTTTCGTTTGATCATTATGCGCCCAACCATCGCCGGCTGTCTGTCGTCATGCAGAATGCCCGACTTAATGACGCCAAGACCAAAGACCAGTTTTATACTGGCGGCACCATCCAAATGCCGCTCGGTTATGCGCTGCAAAACCGGTACAAAGATCTTTTTACCCGCGTAGCCCTGATTGATAACAAATCCGGCAACAAACGCCTTTTTAAATCCGGCGAAACGGCTATCGTCGTCAACTCAGCGACCGCGCAGCCCGATCTTCCCGGCATGTTCGGCTTCCGGATGATCGAAGGCTCTGCCGAAGCTACCAGGGAACCGTCTACCATCATCATTGACCAGTCCCTGGCAACCGCCCTATTCGGAAAGACTGATCCGATGGGAAAAACGGTGAGAATTGACAATTACGTTAACTACCAGGTGGGGGGCGTTTATGCCAACTTGCCGCGGAATACGACTTTTTACGGCCTCCAGGCCGTTCTTCCCTGGAGCAACAATACCAATGGTTACCGCAGGGATAATAACGATTGGGCGGATCATTGCGGACAGCTCTTTGTGGAACTGGTTCCCCGCATCACCGCCGAACAAGCCACCTCACGTGTAAAGAATCTGCCAACGCCATTTACGAAGTTTTATCATGAGGAGGCGCTGGTTTATCCGGTCGATAAGGCACATCTATACGACGAATTTGCATTTAACAAAGGCGTCGGCGGCCGCATTCGCATGGTGTGGCTCTTTGGAATCATCGGGGCCTTCGTCCTCTTTCTTGCTTGCATCAATTTTATGAATCTTAGCACTGCGCGTAGCGAGAAAAGAGCCAAGGAAGTCGGTATACGCAAAACCATCGGTTCACTGCGCGGCCAACTTGTTACGCAGTTTTTAAGCGAATCAATCATTCTCGCCGTCGTCTCCCTGATTTTTGCACTATTCCTTGCTTACACAAGCCTTGGATTCTTTAATGGCCTGGCCGCAAAAGATATGTCGATCCCTTGGACAAATCCCATATTCCTTCTGGCAATCGTCGCGTTCACACTATTCACGGGACTTCTCGCCGGATCATACCCGGCATTCTATCTTTCGGCATTCCGCCCCATCAAAGTATTGAAGGGACTGACCAGGATGGGAAGGGGCGGTTCACTCCCAAGACAAATCTTAGTCGTACTCCAGTTCACTGTCTCTTTAGCGCTCATCATAGGAACTTCGATCGTATATCGACAAATCATGTACACGAAAGATCGCCCGGTTGGCTATGACCGCGGAGGCCTTTTCACGGTCGATATGAACACGCCGGATATTGGTACCCATTATGAGGCGCTCCGGACAGAACTCATCAACAGTGGGCTTGCCGCCAATGTCGCTGCTTCCGATATGACGCCCACAGATTTTTACGACGGAAACCCGCTGGAATGGTCGGGTAAACGACCGGATCAGAATACCGTTGGGTTCAACAATGTTAATATCACCCCGGATTATGGTGCAACGATTGGCTGGAAAATCATCAGAGGGCGCGATATGTCCCGCGATTTTGCATCTGACAGCAGTTCAGCGATTCTCAATGAAAAGGCAGTCAAAGCTATCGGCTTTAAGGAGCCGATCGGCCAGGTAGTGAAACTCTTTGGCCAGCCTTACCATGTCGTTGGCGTTTGCGCCGACATGGTCGTTAACTCACCTTACGACACTGTGTATCCTGCTGTTTATGTCGGGGGCCGTTACACTACAGAAATAATTATAAGAGTAAAGCCGGGCTTAGCCGTGCACGGCGCACTGTCGCGCATGGAGCCGATTTTTAGAAAATACAATCCTTCAAGCCCTTTCATCTATAAATTCGTTGATGATGTTTATGAGGCCAAATTTGAATCGGAGCAGCGCATTGGTAATTTGGCGGCTGTATTTACGGGTCTTGCGATCTTCATTTCATGCCTGGGGCTTTTTGGTCTTGCTGCGTTCGTGGCGGAACAAAGGACAAAGGAGATCGGGGTTCGGAAGGTGCTTGGGGCTAGTATTATTGCGCTCTGGAGCTTGTTGAGCAAGGAGTTCCTGAAGCTCACGGCTCTTTCTATTCTCATCGCCGTCCCTTTTGCCTATTGGTTCATGCAAAACTGGGTGGATAAATATTCTTACCACACCCCACTATCCTGGTGGATATTCGCTTTGCCAGGCGCGGGTATCGTTCTAGTCGCATTGCTAACCGTGAGTTACCAGTCGTTAAGGGCTGCGTTCATGAATCCGGTGAAAAGCCTTCGCACGGAGTGATGATTGGTTGCGAAATCTCGCAGCTTTGATAAAATTACCTGGGATTTGGTTAACCATGTTATTTGCACCACAACGGCTGAATATTTTCAAATAAAATATTCATTGGAGGCTCTAATTGAATTTAGTATGTTGTGAGTATTGCCCACAATGACTACTTTACATATTTTTATGAATTTACAAAGATGCCAAAACGCAAGAACCCGTGAATAAGAAATTGATTAGATTTTACTTACTTATTCCCGTTATTTTGTGCGTTACCTGTGTAAGACAAATTAGTCCGCCCATTCGGAACGCCGTGCCGATTCTGGTTGTAGAAGGATTAGTCACGACTGATTCGATTCCATATGCTGTAAAACTCAGTTATACGGGCAATTTTACGAATGCCGATGCAAGAATAGATACAAATCAAAATTTTATAAATGACGCCAGGGTTGTCATTAAAGATGATGCAGGCGATTCTTCAATTTGCAATTTAATTTCTTCCGGGACTTACCAAAGTATTGATTCCGGTTTTGTCGGAATTGTCGGGCACACATACACCCTGGAAATTTATTTATCAAATGGGAAAACGTATGTTTCTACCCCTGAAAAAATCAATTCTGTTCCTCCCATTGACAGCCTTTCTGTAGTGTACGATAGTACATTCATCACAGACATCAGACCAACCCAGTTGATTATCTCGGCGAATCTTCATGATCCGGCAAATGTGCAAAATTATTATCGATGGACTGCCTTGGGATATACGCCGCGCAAATCTTGGGGAAAGACTTGCACACCCCCTTATTCCATGTGTGGCAATCCTTATTCCTGTTCTTGTTTCGCACTTTGCGAACAATATATTACCACCAATCAGGTCAACGTCCTTTCTGATCAATTGGTTAATGGAAACGAGATTATTCAACCTGTTTTCTATTCCCCGATCTATTGGTTCGGTAAACACTTTATTGAAGTAAAACAATATTCAATGAACCGGGATATCTACCTGTTTTGGGAGCAATATCTCCAGCAAACCAACCGAACAGGAAGTATTCTCGACCCGCTGCCTTCATCGCTCGTAGGAAATATCCATAATGCAACAGATAGTAATGATTATGCGCTTGGTTATTTTGAAGCATCGGCAGTCGTTACCAAGAAAATTGTCGCCGTGCCTTTCTTTCTGCAGGAATACTGGCTTGAAAGTGTGGCGGGGCAGTATATACCAGATGAAACGAGGGAGGTTGCCGTTGTAGGGGACTGCCATCTTCTTTATCCCAACTCACTGAATGATGACATGGACCCAACCGGATGGGAGAATGCACAGGAAATAGATTTACATTAGGAGGCTTGTCCGGTTTGTCATTGCCTTTCAGGATATTTGCCTCATCTATTCACTCTTAATAATTTCAATACATATTTATGAAATGGTATCATTACATCGCCTGCTTTTTCGCGGGATTATTCATCGCGAATACGGTCCCGCATTTTGTTCATGGTGTTTCGGGGGATGTTTTTCCTACTCCGTTTTCCACTCCTGCCGGGAAAGGCCCCTCATCGCCAACCATTAATGTTTTATGGGGTCTTCTGAATTTGGCAATCGGCTATTTGCTCATGCGTGTGGGGAAAGTGTCCAATCAAAGATTAGCGTCAATCATTGTTTTTTTCCTCGGCATTATTGCCATGAGCTGGATGCTGAGCGTCTCATTCATTGATAAACAAATGCAATTCTAAAAAGGGCCGTTGATCTAAAGAAGCGTATGGCCTAGGCGAGTTAATACGCCAATTGTCTTGCAATTCCGGATCAGCCGGTAAAATCTGCTATTGAACTTTTTTGATTTCACCTTTCTGACCGCTGTTGTAAAACCAGGTCTTTACAACTTTCCCCTCTGCATTTACTTCAAACTCCAGCTGCCGGTCGCTTTCGTCAGCATAGAAGAATTTGGTTTCCGCTTCCGGTTTCAGCTCCACGTCCGGAATTCCATCGCGATGCCGGTAGAGTTTTCCGTCCTTTTTGATCAGCTCAAGTGGTATCCCGCCAGTATACTTGCCTACATACCTGTCCAAAAGGTCGGGATTAATTTTTACCTCCTTGTGTATGTAGGGCATTTGAACCGGCACGTCAAACAAAATATCTGCGAGAGCGATGGCGACGAAATCTGCATTGCTCTCATTATTCGAAAAAACGACGGTACAGATATCATCATTTACAAAATGACTGAAGTTGGCGGAGAATCCAGGGATACCTCCGTTGTGCCAGATCCGAAAGTGCTTTTCAAGCGTGTCAATCACCAACCCATAGCCATAATTGCCTTTGCCGGGTGTAAACATTTTTTGTTTTGACGCATCGGTCAAAACTTTGGACGAATACAAAGCCCGATCCCATTTATACATGTCGTCGAGGGTGGAATACAATTCTCCCGCACTAAACGGCCATTCCATGCTAATGAACATGGCATTGATGATTTTTTTTCCTGCTTTTGAATACCCCTTTGCCCGGAACGGCAAAACGCTGTCCAGGTGGTCTACTCCTGTATTGCTCATTTCCAATTTGTCAAGTATGTTTTTCCTCAGGAATTCTTCATAGGACAAGCCGCTCACCTTTTCAATAATATTACCAAGGAGAAAATAGTTGGAGTTGGAGTACGAATATTTCGTTCCGGGAGAAAAATTCAATGGCTTGTTTTTAAAGAAAGCGATCATTGAATCTTTAGAAAGCGACAGCCGGTTTACGTTTTGAAATTCCGGTATCGCAGTATAATTGAAGATGCCGGATGTATGGTTCAGCAACATTTCAATGGTTATGCTGTCGCCCTTAGGGTAATCGGGAAAGAATTTACTGAGTTTATCGTTGACGGAAAGTTTCCCCGTTTCTGTTAATTGCATGATACAGGTAGCCGTGAATTGCTTGGTGATGGAACCGATTCTGAATTTAGCTTCCGCGGTGTTGGCTACGTTCCATTCCCTGTCTGCCAACCCGTAACCCTTGCGAAGGAGAACTTTGTTTTGTTTCATCACCAGC
>JAJPJP010000086.1 GCA_021324175.1 Chitinophagia bacterium | reverse complement strand
GTAGTCCTGTCGTCCGTCATCCATTTCGGCGGCAGCATTCCTTTAAGATAGTAGTCAAAGAATTGCTCCATTCGAATAGTAAAATCAAGTTTGTTTCCAGTTTCATATAAAGAATGATTTTCGTTTTTATAGTTCAATAGCCATACTTTTTTTCTCAGGCGGTGCAAAGCATAATACCACTCCAATCCTTGGTGAGGGCCCCAGAAGTCAAATCCCGTATGCATGATCAAAACAGCAGCTGAAACTTTATCAGCGTTAAAAATTGAAGAATTCTCAATATATAAATTAGGACTATGCCAGAGTGGAACACCCATCCTGCCATGTCCATTTTCATAAAAAAAAGGGACACCAACTTCAAGATAACCATTTACTACATCTGACTGCCCAGACGCTGGAACAGCTGCTTTAAATAAATGCGAATGACTTACGATGTAATTAGTTTCAAATCCACCGTAACTATGACCTTGTAATCCGATATTCTTTGAATCAACCCAAGGCTTCTTTATAAGGTATTTTGCAGCCGAAACTACAGCATCAAGTGCGCTTCTGCCAGGAAAGCCGGTTTCAAAATACACTATGTCAGGTACGCATACTAAGTACCCATGACTCGTATACCACGGAATATTTAATCGGCCTGCGCTCAAAAAAGGGGTAAGAAAACTATTCAAACCCGAAGAATTGCCTTCATAATAATAAAATATGACCGGATATTTCTTTTTTAAGTCAAAATTCTCAGGTTTGAATAATATTGCTTCGTTCTTCTTCCCACTTGAAAGAAAATAGTGTAATAGGCTCGTTGTATACCAATTAAATTCCTTTTGAGGCTTTAAAAATGTTAATTGACTTACGTGCTTAAAGTCTGTAGTGACGTGAAGATTAGGATACTCCTGACCATTCATACGTGAAAAAAGAAAAACGTTGGCAGCTTTAGCCTTAGTTATTCGTGAGTAAACAGCATCATCAAAGTCGCCTGGAATCTCAGTATAAATATCGGGTGACATCATTAGTGTTTCCAGATTTAGATTGGAAACCGTAATTCTGCAAAATCCATCTTTCTTCAATTTTGCGTCAAAGGAAGAAAGCAAAAGAGTATCGCCATTTCCGATGGGACAATTCCTGAAATCGTTGAACGAAATGATTCTCAATTTGAATTTGTTCTTTGCGCCAAAACCTTTCGTAATATTCACTGGTGGACTCTTCCCGTCAAGATCAACTTTCCAAATATCGTATTGACTATAGATCAACAGTCCCTTATCATCATTAAGCCAACCTGCAATATCATACGGGCCACGGAAATCAGGGAAATTGTTGCCCTCCGGCTCCGGTCTCAAACTTCCACTAATTCCATCGCTAATCACGATGGTTTTTCTAGAGAGAATATTATGACTATACCATTTACCATTTACGCAATCGAACCACACAAAATATCTTCCTTCGGGAGAAAAATAACCACTATAATATACGACCCTCTTTGCCAACAGTCTTCTTTCACCGTTAACAGCTGAAATAAGCTCAATATTGGGGCGCGCCAAAATGTCCCACCTCGGATTCGAGGTTAGCGGATTCTTTAAAATGATGTTACTTTCTGTCATTATCCAATCGCCCGAAGCGTCATTAATGCTTTGAAACCTATCACCAGACTGAGTTAGCTTAACAATTCTTGAACTTGGCCCGATTAAATCTAAAGTCGCCCAAATTTCGGCCGGATCATCTTCCCGACCGATGTAAGCCTTTCGTGGCCCCATGATGTTCAAGTTAGGATCTTGCGTTGGGGAGTCATTTATAGAAATGATCGTTTGCAAAGTGAAAAATATTCTATCCGCATTTTTGTCAAAATGAACATTATCTGTCAGCAACATCATTCCTTTCAAACCATATGAGTTACTATCAACGATTGTTTTAGCGCTATCCATTCCAAATTTATAGAAACAGAGAGCAAACTGATTGTATCCAGAAGCCTTTTCCCTTTTTTGAAAGAAGAATACTTTTTTTGCATCATCGAATGTAAAATTACTTGGATCCCAGCAATGAGAGATGGTCCAAATTTTGTTTGAGTATAAATCAAGGATTTGAATTTCCATTTTCCTCAAACTATCTTCACCAACTGTCTTGGTGAGTAATAAATGATGCCCATCATCAAAGAATTTTGCTTCAATTATGCGCGGGTATCTTTTTATTGTCGAATCAGTAAAATTGAAAAGACATATTCCATCAATCTTTCCTTTTTCTTGATATTCAAAAAAACCTACATTGTATTCGGGAATGCTATAATTCTTAACATCTGGGATATAGCGTAGACGGTCAGTTCCCAATTCTAAAATGCCTAAACTGTCCCCCTCGTTTAAGAATATCAGTTTTTGGCTATCAAACGAAAAATTACCTCGAATTCTCCTTTTAAATTCAAATTTCCATGTTGAACCGGTCGATCCCACAACAATATCACGAAAATCGCCATTGCCATTATCTATTTCGTAAATAAAGAAATTGCCATCATTTGACAATCTTGAATCGTTAATAATGGGCCATCTATCGATTGTCGAATTTTCAACCAAGTTCCGTTGTCCATTTAAAGCCTGAAATGTCAGTAAACAAAGCCAAAGCACGTAAAACCGATACGGAGAACACATATAAATAAAGATTTAATTAAATAATACGCATCATCATTACCATCATTTCTTGCGATGTTGAATTGCTAAAAAAATATAACCTCGCCATGGCATTATTCTATCAATTTGCCCACTTTTTCAAATCTAGTATTTTCAAAAGGTCACGCATAGATAAAACCGTATAATGGTTGTCCTTCATATATTTTGGATTAGCTTCAAACCTTAATGCATAAGTGCTTACCCAATATGCGTATTGTCAGGCACGCCATCAATTGTTGATACAACCATGATACTGGAATTTGATTGGTTGAAAGCATTAAAAGCACTTCCAGAGTTATCGCCAGGCTTGAAGCTCGGGATAAGTAAAGGATTATCTCCCCCGGCACGTAGGGTCGACTGCCTCCCGTTCGTGCAGTCAAATAATTTAACTGTTTCATGGGCTCTAGTTTTGTGGAATCGGTGATATAACCAGGATAGGCAAAACAGAGTGGTTTGTGAATTCTCAATGAATGACATTTGTTATCGATATTAGGAATCTCTTTGCTGAGTGTCAAATTGTAAACAATATTGACATTGATGTGGATCCAGGTGTGCTGACTTTTAAGCGCATCATCAAAAGGCTGCACAACGATCTTATTCAAGGTAAGATCTCGATTTTGAGCTTGTGAGAATCCGCAGCTCGGGCCGAAATGCATGAAAAAGATCAAGGACAGAAATTCACTCATGGACTTAAATTAAATTTATTTGGAGATTTGTATCTTACTTTTTATCGAAGACCTCTATTGCCTCGTAGTTTTGTCCATTTACCGTGACGATCCATTGAATCTTCAACGTTTTCAAATCTGGTGCAAAAGTCCATAGCGCTTTTGCAGATTGTAATGTATCTCCCTGATCATTAGCATAGGTTGCTGTCTCCATAAATCCTTTTTGATCCAGCGCCCATTGCATGCTTGCCTTTTTTTTCAAATTCGATTTTATAATAAAGGTCGAAGGTGAGCCATCAAATTTTAATTTTTCGACGTATTTTGTCGTATCTCCCATATAGTTCTTCGAAATGCTACCTATTTCGATGTGGGCATTATCTTGTTTTATAAGAAATTCAATTGGAATGGAATTTATAGAAAGGTGGGCATCAGTAACACATTTATCAGTATTCCTAATCCAAATGCCGCTAAAGTCCGCCCGTTGCGCTTTTAATCCGATTGTTACAAAACCAAAAGCTATGGTCAAGATCAGAAATTTCTTTTTTAATGATTTACTGGTATTAAGTTTATCCACTTTTATTTTTTTTATTTTTATAGTATATTTTGACTCAATTAGTATTCGAGTTTCCGTGGTTGTTTCGCGCTCATGTCTAGCCCCAATCCGTCAATTGACTGGCTTGACTTGTCTCCCCTGGTCATCTATTTAGGAGGAAGTACTCCTTTTAGACAGCGATTAAAAAATTACTTAGTGTACAATTCGGCTTTTCAGAGCAAACAATTTGTTAAGTGTTCAACGGCCTACCGCTGCTTCTCCCCAAGTAATTTCACCCGACTCCATTTTTTTCAAAATGCTATTAAGTTCTTTTAGATCGCCGCTGTCTTTGCAATTAACGATTGCTTTTTTTTCCCAATCCATCGCCTCTTGTTTAAGCCCAGCCTTATATAATAAATTTGCATATGTATCCAGGTAGTCAGTGTCATTGGGATAATTCGATATCACTTTCTTCATATGCCCAATTGCCTTTTTAAGTACCGTTCTATCTTCCGAATGTGAAAACACTCTCATGAGGGCATTGTTAATACTTTTAGGATCCATTTGATTTTCATAACGATCAAGCATTTCAATGGCTACTTTACCAAATTCATCCCATGATGCATTAAAAAAATAGTATCGGGCTTCTTCATCAAGCAAAACTTTGCCGAGATCAAATCCAGGGAACCTTTTTGCCAGTTTCCGAGATAAGTCCCTCCAATCGGAGGGGCGAAATGGCTTCCCCTTTATTGCTTGACTTATATCCCCCTCAATGGCAATGGAACACTGCTGCAGAAGCTGATTCGCCAACAAATCCTTGTCTAAACTTGGATATTTATTTTGCACATTCTCACAGATTCTGAGCAAATCAAGCACAGTATCTTGCCTAATAAAAAAAGACAGGATTTCCTCTTTGAAAATGATTGGACTCAAAGTGGCCTCCGCGAAATCTTTTCGCCCGGTAACTTGATTGATTTTCCTTGCATTGTTCAGAAACCACCGAAATCCTCTATCAGACTCCGTTCTTGTGAATTGCCGCATTATGCCAATATTTTCCGTTGCGATGGGGTCTCTTAGGAATTGCAAATACTGATAAAAGACTAATTCCCCTTTAGTACCATCCCCAGCTCTCATTGACGCAGTTACCGTATTTCTCAGGTAAGCAGAATCCTCGCGGCGTTTTTCCCAACCTGCGATTAGAACAAAGTATTGATTTTCGACTTTCATCGAATTGTCAGCATATGTAATCAAATCCGTGGCAGTGAATTCCCCCACCAGTTTATTCAAAGGCTGACCATCCTTCGAAAAGAACAAAAAAGTAGGATATACATCAACGAGATAATTTTTCGAAATGCTGTCCGCATTCCCATACCAATTCCTAATCGCTTGGCTATCTTTCAGTGTTCTGTCCATCTGAATCTTTATATTAATAAAATGAGAGTTAAAATAGTCGCCCACATCCAGCCTATTATAGACATTAAGATCCATGAACTTACATGGTTGACACCAAGTAGCATAACAATCCATAAATATGGGCTTATTTTCTTTTTTTGCTTTCGCCTTGATTTCGGACCAAGAAAGTCCTGATTCAAATTTGACTACTGCTTCCTGTCCCTTAAGTAAGGTTGACAGAACGAAACAAGAAAAGAATAAAAAATAGAATTTGATTAAGTGCATGACTATTTTTTAATTGAGTAACATAAATTTGCGTCTTAAAACCTAATATCCTGGATTTTGGATTAGATTTGGATTGATCTTTAATTCTTGCAGGGCAATTGGAAGGAGGGCCCAGTCGGAATTCCATGTTCCCCCTTTGGTTTGGCAAACATTTCCCGGAGCGCCCATCACTGTATTAAGATTATTTGTTCTTTTTAGATCAAACCAGCGGTGTCCCCATTCAGTAAATAATTCAACCTGACGTTCGTGGAGAATGGCTGCCAAGACTGATTGCTGATCTGTTAGACCGGAATATGAAGAAAGCCCTGCTCGATTTCTGATCACATTAAGATCAGCCAAAGCCCCGTTCGGCCCCGTTATGTTCATTTGTGCAGCTCTGGCTTCAGCACGGATAAGGTATTGTTCCGCTAGCCTAAGAACCATTGTGTATTCCGTTACCGCTGATCCATATTGATAAACCTTGTATTTAAAAGGGTAATAATAAGCGGCATCTCCATTCGGAAATGCGCCTACCCAATCAACTAAGCGAGCATCGCCATTTTCGAACGTACTAATCAAATGCGGGTTAATTGCAACGCTATTTCCTCCAGGTCCCGGGGGTCCTTCAAGAACATAAAAAAAAGCGTCCCACGTATTAAATCCCGGATTAGTAGGTTGCAATTGCCAAATGGTTTCCGTGCTATTAGCCAGAAATACAGAGTTTAGCGAATCCAGATTATAAAGGTCGGAATTGCTTATCACCATTGTCGCTTCTGACTCAGCGCTGTCCCACTTTCCAGTATATAGATAAACTCTTGCCAGCAAGGATGTAGCAGCACCCTGATTGGGTCGAACTCTCTGAGTTGAAGAATTCCCGTTTGCATCCACGAATCCAGAAGGCAATTTTGCCTGCGCATCAGCAAGGTCTGCGACAATCTGTTTGTAAACTTCAGCCTGCGGCGTGCGAGAGATACTGTCATTTACTAAATAGTTAGTAGTTGTGACTAAAGGAATGTCGCCATACAAATTAGTAGCATAAAAAAGAAAAAAAGCACGCATAAATTTGGCTTCACCAACCAATTGCTGCTTTAATGGCGCAGTGACACTTGATGAATTTGATAGCCCCTCCAATACTGCATTCGACACATATATGCCATTATATAATTCTATCCAGAAATAGTAGTTAGAAAATCCGTTACTAAAACTCGTTAATACGTTCTCATAAAATTGCACTTGCTTGTGATTGGTAGGATCGTAATTTGTAAGTTCGTCGGCCCCAAGGCCTGTTAAGTAGCCAATACTAGAAAAACCACTTGAGAGATTTGGGGAAGAAATCATGTTGTCATACAGGCCAGTAATGACTGCCGCTGCACTTGTACTACCGGAATATACCGCGGAACCAGTAATTTCGGTTGCAGGAGGCTGAATCTGTACAAATTTCTTACAGGCGGAAAAAGAAAATATTGTAAAAACGTATATTATTCGAATATATCCGGGTCTAAAAAAATGAGTATGCATACATCGAATTGTTTTATATTTTTTTGAAACTTAGTTCTACCATCCTATTTGAATGCCCGCTGTGGCTGTGCGCCTCGGTCCCGTATTGGGGGATTGGCTCTCCGGATCAAAAGCTTCATATTTTGTAATCGTCAGAAGATTCTGGCTTTGGACATAAATACGGAAATTGGCAAGCCTCATTTTTTTTACCCAGTTTTGAGGCATCTGATACGAAATAGCCAAGTTCTTTAGACGAATAAAGGAAGCATTGCCATAAGCGAGATCACTTTGTTGTGCGGTATTAAATGCATTTGCAGCGTTACTGCCATAATTTTGAGTGAACTGTTCATAGGGTTTTTTATCTCCTGGTTTCTGCCACCTGTTTAAAACATAGGTAGGTTGATTGAACATCGTGCCAGGTAATAAGCCATAAGCATCCCATGCCCTCATGCCAATCTGGTTAACAAACTGAAAAAAAATATCCACGCTCAATCCCCTGTAAGAAAAAGTATTGCTGATTGCTCCATAAAATTTTGGGTTTGGGTTTACATAGCTATTCAAATCCGTTAAACTATTGGGGGAATAAGTTGGTCCGCCCTTAGAAGATGCAAATTCGTAAAGGCCTGTTGTGTCATTAACTCCCATGCAATGAAATAATATTCGAACATTAATAGGTTGCCCGACTACAAGCGTATTGGCATAAGGTGAAGAAGATAAGTTGGGATATGAGACAAGTTTATTTTGTGAAATTGTTAGATTAAATGAAGTAGACCAACCGAAATTTTTTGATCTTATATTGATGGTATTGAGCACAAACTCCTTACCAGTGTTTTGAACTAAGGCTGGAAGGTTAGAAAGAACCATCGAAAAGCCAGTCACTACCGATACAGGAGTTTCTACCAATTCATTTCCAGATCGATTCATATAGATGCTGACTTGTGCGACCACTCTGTCCTTAAATAATCCTAATTCTAGACCTCCTTCGATCTTTTTAGTCGTCTCCCATGCAAGTAGGGAGTTTGATAAATTTTGCGGTGCAAGTCCAGCAGAATTTTGATAGGCATATTGGGTACCGCTATATAGATCTAAGTACTGATAATTTGCAATTTGATCACTTCCAGTCGTACCATAACTTCCTCTTAACTTTCCGAAACTGAGGAAAGAAAGATTCTTTTGCACAATCGCTTCGTTTGTAAATATCCACGCTGCTCCGACAGCCCCAAAATTGCCAAATTGTCTGCCCGGTCCAAAACGGCTGGTGCCATCCCGCCTCCCAGTAATATTAAGAAGATACTTGTCAGTCCAGTTGTAGTTCAATTTTCCAAAAATTGCTTCATATTTATATTGAGAGCTATTGGCATTAACATAAACACTGCTAGCAGTGATGGGATTAGCTAAGAGCGCATCACTGATAAAGCCGGTGGCGTCAGTCGTCGTGGCACTTGTGCTATTATCAAGAAAACTCGCGCCGGTTAACGCCGTAATTGTACCTTTTCCTATATGCAAGATATAATCAAGATCAGGTTCTAGGATCCAGGAATGCGTATTGGATGTGAGGAAACTTGATGACCCTGAAGTAATATGACGTCCTGGATCATAACTGGTTGACGGCGCGAATTGAACTTCATCTGTCTGCGTATTCGTATAGCCGAGGCTTGTCTTTAAATTAAGTCCCTTAATGAATTCGTAACTAATAACTGCATTCCCCACCAGATTTGAGCTGTTACTCACATATTTATTATACAAATAGGCATAGGGATTCGTCCATGTCCCGGTCTGACCTTGTACTAGCGGAGCCCAATTCAAGCTGCCATCTGAGTTGAAAATACCAGGCGCATCAGGAGGCAAACCTAATGCTGTGTTCGTTAAATCCTGGGACTGGACTGTATTTTTATCAACAAGATAGCTTCCTGTAATTCTCAACTTAAATCTCTCATCGGGAGAAAAAGAATTGATATTTAAATGAACTGAGCTCTTTTTATCCCCGCCATCACCAGGGAGTATCCTTGGAAAACCGGTCCGTTGAATGCTATATCCAGCCCCAATTGAATATTGGGTAGTGGTATTCCCTCCTGAGACTGATGCTTGCCCATTTGTAAATTGGGCCGGTTTGTTTGCTAACACATTAAGCCAGTTATCATTCCTGGTTGAATCCCAATCCCCATTCACATCATGATCGCCAGGTCCAGGCATCTGATCGTCATTCGCGAACGCCTCTCGCCGCATCGCCAAGTATTGCGCCGTATTCAAAACTGGTATGGTACTCGCAGGGCTGGTTAATCCAGAAAAAAGATTTAGGTCAAATTTCATATTTCCAGCTTTCCCTTTTTTTGTTGTAATGAGGATAGCCCCATTCGCGGCTCTACTACCATAAATTGCTGTAGCGTCGGCATCCTTCAATACTTCGATGCTTTCTATATCATAGGGGTTGATAAAATTGAGTGGGCTGCCTCCGTATAAATATGCATTAAGTGGTGGTGTAGAAGCCTGTGAATTATAGGGGACACCATCAATTACAAAAAACGGAATATTTCCATTAGCAATGCTATTTAGTCCCCGAAGCTGGACTGAAATTGCTCCGCCTGGCAAACCAGTAGACTGAGTGATAACTAAACCTGGAACTCTTCCTTCCAACGCTTCCAAAGGATTTGAGACAGGCTGTTCTTCTATTTCTTTACTCGTTACAGTAGTCACATCGCCAGTTCTAAGCCGCTGAGTCGTGGTGCCGTAAGCAATAACCTGTACTTGGTCAAGCTGGCTGGTCCCATGAATAAGCACTACTAAAATATCCGTACTTCCATCTAACCTGATTTCTTTATTAACATACCCAGTGTAAGAAATGATTAGGGTCGCCTGATCGTCGACATTTTTCAAATCGAATTCACCTTTTGCATTTGTTGTTGTCCCTTTCCCTTTTGCACCTTTGACGGTAACAGAGGCGCCTTCGAGTAGAGCACCGGTTGAATCTGTTACATGGCCATGAATGTCGCCTAGCGGTATTAAATTTGTTGATTTAGATTCTTGTTTTTTTTCCTCAACCACGATCGTTTTATCGACGATATTATAACTCAGCTCCTGATTCTTAAAACAAATTTTTAGCACTTGCTCCAGCGTGGCGTTCGAGACTTCGACGGTCACTTTTTTCGCCTTCTCGATCGTCTCGATCTTATAAAAGAATGTATATCCTGTCTGCTGCTCGATCTTTTTCATCACGGTTTCCAGAGGCGCATTTTTCTCCGACAGGCTGATGCTTTGCGCATATCCTGAGGCGCTTACCTGCAGACAGGTAGAAAGGAGAATGATTGCCGTAAATTTCACAATCAAAAGTGTTTTGGTTATTTGCTTTCGCCTGTGCGGCGAGAGGTCATAAAGAGCCCTTAAGTTCATACCTTTGCTTTGTTTGGGTTAACTAATAAGCAGTCCGAGTAATATTGTTCTATGGTTTAGCCCGGACCTATCGGCCGGATGCGCTTCCATCGCTTCCGGCTTTTTGCTGGACCAAACCTGGTTTTCATCAGGGAGATACGATTATTTTATTTCCTTCTATGGTAAAATGGATGCCGCTGAACTGAAGGATCTTCAGCATCTGCGACGCACTTAAGTCTCTTGACGTCCGCCCGCGATAATGACCTTCGGGGATCGTTCCCTTGTATTCCACCTGCACATCATACCACCTCCCTACTTCGCGCATGATCGTTCCGATACCCGCATTGTCAAATTGAAATATTCCGTTTTTCCATGCCATCACTTCTTCGAGATCTGTTTTTCGTACGAGCATGACCTCACCCGCCTGCACGAGCGCCGCCTCGCCCGGCGATAAACGCTGTTGGCTCACAGCCGTGGTTCCGGGAGCAGCAGTTGTTACCTTTACAGAACCTTCCAGCAAAGTCACTTTAATCATTTGTTCGTCATCGTATGCATTCACATTAAAATGTGTTCCCAACACCTGCACCTGCACATTTCCCTTTGATACCGTGAAAGGTTTTGCCCGGTCATGCGCCACTTCAAAATACGCTTCACCCGTTATTTCCACTTTACGTTCGATCCCGGCAAAAGCAACGGGATATTTTAAAGAGGATTCTGCGTTTAACCATACCCGTGAGCCATCACTTAAAGTAATATCGATCACCCTGCTTCCGCGCGGATTGGTCAGGGTATTGTATTCAATGGCTGTTTTCGGTTGAGCGGTGCCGTTATACGTTATTTTACCGTCAGCGAGTTTTTCTACTTTTACACTTCCCTGTACCGCCAGGGTTCCTTTGGCCGCGCTGTCCAGAAAAACTTTTTGCCCCCCGGAGAGTGTGATGGTCGCGCGGTTATTTTTGGGTGCCGCGATGTCCCGGGCAGCCAGCTCGTTTTTCGTTCTGGTCACTGTGTTGGGCTTGCCGGAATTATTAAAATAATAATATACGCCCGAACCAAGGAGCACGAGGACCGCTGCTGCCGCTGCTACACGATACCAGATTCTCCTGAGTTTCGGTTCCTGAACAAACGCATACGGGTAATGCGATTCAATTTTTGCCCGGATCGCAGCCTCATCATAACCATCCATTTGCTGAACAAAGGCCCGGGTGGCTGCCGGATCGGTCACTTCTGCAAAAAGTCCCGCATTTTCTGGCGACAGGTTTATCCATTCGTTTAATTCCAATCGCTCCTCGCCGGACAGTTCCGCGCGGTTATGTTTTGCGATCAAAAAGGAAATCCTGCTTACCATATACTTAGAAATACAAACAAGTGGTCAATTCATCCAAAGGAGAATAAAAAAAATGTCAGATGGGGCCATAAAGGTAGGAATACAGCCTTATTTCTTCTTATCTCCAGAAATATTTTTAGTCGATTTTTTTCGCTTGCCCCTTTTCTTTTTAAATTTCGATTTCAGAAACATGACATTTGACTGATATTGAAATTCACTCCGGTCTTAAGACCAAAAGAAAGAGTATATCTGTTCAGATTACATACCCTGTTCCCTGCGGCATTAAATGTTGACAGCGGGGCAATGGAGCAACTCATGCGGTTTTTGATCGATAAAAAAGTGGTGCTAACTTCTACATTGGCTGTATTTGAACCTTGAACCGGCAGAGAGGTTATCCTTGGACGCGGAGAAGATGCCTTCACCCCCAGGATAAGAACTGATGTCGAGAAGCGCTATAAGGGCGAGTTGAATCAGGAGGGTAATGTCATCAGCCTTTTTACAAAGGAAATGGCCTGGGAAAAAAAGTTTGTAATGATGGGAGGCACCCTGGTGGCGGGGGTAGACCCGACCGGCGACGGAACAATCATTCCCGGTTATGCAGACCGGTACACATTCGAACTGTTAACCGAACCCGGTATTAGTTTCTCCGAAGCTGTCAAAATTTGTTCGCTGAATGCTGCGAATTACCTTGGAATCGAAAATGAAAAAGGTTCCATTGCTATTCATAAAAAGGCTGATCTTGTTTTAATCGGCGGAGACCCCAAGAGCCACATTTCCGACGTGCGGAATACAGAGATCGTTTTTAAGAATGGGATTATTGATTCTAAAAAAATGTTCGAAT
>JAJPJP010000072.1 GCA_021324175.1 Chitinophagia bacterium | reverse complement strand
GATGTTTTAGTTTTATTCTTGCATCTTGATTATTAAACTGCCATTTTATAATTGCCTGCTTATTGTTTCTATGGTTTTCCCATGCGGTCACTTCCTGTTGCATATTTTCAATCTTATCAATTCTTCTGCTTAAGCATTGCCTGGTAAGCACGTTTAATTCTATCTCGGCCATATTCAGCCAGCTTCCGTGTTTTGGGGTATAAACAAACTCAAATCTATCCCATATTCTTTTGGCCTCCTTTGGCTTGTATACTTCATATAAACGCTCCTGCTTTATGTGTGGCAAGATTATCCATTACCAGCGTTATCTTTTTTGCGTCTTTGTACCATTTGTCGGCAATTTGTTTAATAAATTTCGCCCAATCCACTTTGGTCTTTTTATCCATTACTTCTACGTGTCGCTTCCCCTTTAATGGTTCGGATACAAGAAAAATGTTGGCTACTCCGCAACGCTCGTATTCAAAGTCCACTCTTGCTTGCTGCCCCGGTCGTATTTTCATTGCAGCCCTTGTTTCCCTGATGAGTTGTTTAGGAGATTCATCCATACAGACAACCGGGAACGATTTATTATATGGTCTTTTATACACGTCAAGAACCTGTTCCATGCAGGCCACAAACTGGCTATTTTGATGGGGAGGAATTACCCAACCAATTTCTTTCCACGGCTTTAATTCGTTTTTTTTAGCACCCTTCTCACCGTTTCATGTGAAATTTCATCTATATACTTAAGCTCTACCATCTTATCAGCTAACAACCGAAGGCTCCAGCGAGCAAATCCTTTTGGTGCTTTACTGCAACTCAAGGCTATCAAATGAGCTTCTGCATCACCATCGACCTTATATTTATATTCCCGCTCCCTTGGCTTCCCACTCAATGCTTGTTCAAAACCATCTTCTATAAATCGCTTACGGATGTTTTCTATGGTCCTTACTGTCACATCCAAAAACTCGGCAATCTCGTCATCTTTCTTTCTCTTCCCGTATTTGCCTTCATCCGCATTCAGAAGTATCAAGGCATTCTTAATAACCCGCGCATTCTTTTTTCCTTTTTGGGTGATCTCTTTTAATTCAGCGATCTCCTCCTTAGTTAAAGTGATTTTATATTTCTTCATGGCGCTTTTTAGCCATAAAGTTAATACCTTTACCCGAAATTATAAAGTTGACATGACACTAGCTATTTTACCGCATTATAAAATAGATTTTACATCCTTGTTCCCCTGACAATTAGAATCACAACAACGATAACGACGATAACAGCCATAAATATCCCGACTGCCACGCCGGCTTTGAAAATGCCTCCAATGATCGCACAACCTTGCAACACGGAGAGTGATGAAAGAAGAAAAACTGCTCTTAATAATGGCCTCATAAAGATGGCTTATAAAAATAATTATAAGGAAGTGCCAAGATCGTACCGCAACCAAAAAACACGTACCTACTTGGCATGGCAGAGAAAAAGTGACAGGATTCGCCTTCCAGCACAACAATCATTCAAGAAAAAGTAGAAAATCATCCACAATATGAGGCAGCGTACTAATAAACCGCTTTCTTTGTGAAAGATGATGACGTTATTTAAGACTTCCGCACGGAATAAAACCGCAGGGGCAGACAAAACTCAGGCTACTGCATTTGAATTTTATGTTGCAACCTAAGCAAGAAAAATACCTGGCATTGGGCATATTAATTTTGGTCGTCGCGCTTGTCATATTTGGAGCCGGCTTAAGAAATCACAGTCTTTCGGCACATTTGACCTATACACATGGGAAAATATTTGACATCAGTGATCATTTCAGAGAAGGCGGAATCAGATTGGATTACCAGTACAATTTTAATGGTCATTCAATGGCGCGCAAGTTCGTCCTGAAATGCAGTGCTCGTAAAATAGAATCGCTGCAGAAAGTTTTACATGATAGAGACGTACCGTTAATATACGATTCTACAAATGACGACAATGCTTCTTTGATTCTTACTAGCCAAGCAATGAATTATTTTCAGGTCAAAGGGTTGATGTCGGCGGGAGATTTGGCCATTATCCGGCAGGTAGATAGTATCTGTGAATAAATGCGCAACAGAATGAAAAAATTTCGGCAAACATGGTCACGGCGGCATTTTGTGACTACCGCATTCGGTGCCGGTGCATCGGTTGCCTTAAATCCAATTTCTGCGTGGGCATCTTATAATCTTGATCCACGAGTTGCAAGAATTGTGGCAAAATCGATCAGCGTTGACACGCACAATCATGTTGATGTTCCTCTTGTTTCATCGGAGCTACCGGGCTCAAAACTCGATCTGGGAGGCGAAATAAAGAAGTCGGGCTTGACGGCTATCTGCATGACTTTTGCCGTGGATTACCAGCAGATTCATAATCCCGGCGAAGCTTATGATCGCTTCACAAACGGGCTCCATGCGATGGACGGGGTTCTTCAAAGCAATAACATGAAGCGTTCTTTGAACCTCGAAGAGATTCGCGATGCTTTCGAAAAGGAGGATCCAACAGTCATCCAATCAGTGGAAGGCTGTCATTTTCTTGAAGGAAAGTTGGATCGGGTCGAAGAAGCATATAACCGTGGACTCCGGCATCTTGGTTTGCTCCACGACAGCGACGCATCCGTGCCCCTCGGGGACGTCTACACGAACCCGCCAAAATATGGCGGACTGACGGAATTCGGAGCCAGTGTGATCAGAGAATGTAACCGCCTTGGTATTTTGGTCGACCTTGCGCATGCCAGCAACGAGACGTTGAATGCGGCGCTCAAAATTGCCTCACGTCCGGTGGTCATCTCCCATACAGGGTTAGATACTCAATTGGGTCAGAATCCCCAACTTGCCAAAATGATGCGACCAAGACTCATCAGCAAGGAACAGGCTAGAATAGTCGCGGATGCCGGTGGCATCATTGGCGTATGGACACATCTCTCAGATACGCCCTTAGAATATGCTCAAAACATAAAGGCAATGGTAGACGTGATGGGAATTGATCACGTTTGCATTGGTACGGACACCAAAATGACGCCTTCAAACAGGTCTTTTCCGGGCGCAAGTCATTCTCAAGACAATGATCAGAATCGTCCACGCATCGGCGAACGGACAAACTTGGTTTGGGAGGGGCAGACCCTGGGCTTTTACTATATTGTAGTCGATGCGCTCCTAAAAGTCAACTTTACCGAGGATGAAATTGCCAAGATATGTGGAGGAAATTATTGCCGGGTGTTTGATGCTTCGACAAATAGCCACCGCAGTAGCTGATCCTAACGACTTGTCGTTTATTGGCAGTCCAAGATCGTATGGATTCAAGGTCCAAGGCCTTAATCGCCGCCCGAGTTGTCCTCAATGCCATATTCCTTTTCCAGAAAACTTATAAGCGTGGTCGCATATTCAAGTTGCGGCTTTAAATCGTTTTGTGAATATGAGCTTGTAATAATCCTAAAGTCAAGCACTTTATTAAAAAACGTGGGCAGCTTGTCCCCGCCTACTCGTAGTGGCGGCAGCGTCTTGCCAGTCAACCTCCAACCTTTCATATATGAAGAATCCAGCATGATGGTCATATCAGCCAAATCATCAATTCTCGAAAGAATTTCCCTAAAATAAATTTGGTAATAATCGCCCTGTGCATAAATGCCTTTTACACCCGCGTCATATTTTGAGAGGCTGTCAGCCGCATGATCCTTTTCGATCAGCCTGTAATCGCCCGAGCTTTTCAGCTGCTGCAGGGTTGCATCGTTGCTTTTAAAAACAGCCGAATTAAAGCAATACCTAAAAACATAATAATAAAATGATTTTCGGTTCGAATCATCGGCAAAGTTGGCATGCGAAAGCATCAGCAAACTGTCTAATCCTTTGACCTGGGAACTGTCAAACTTGATGACATGACGGAGATAATCGGCATCATCCTTCACGTTTCGGATAAATGCACCGATATATTGCTTTTCCTTCGACAGCTCGGTCAGGCGTTCCCGAACATTCTCTGCAATAAATCCGAGCGTCACCGCCAGGAAAATCATCAGGAACTCGAGAAAATATTCTTTAAATCTCTTGGTATTGTTATGCAAATCGGGGTGATGATGTACTTCCACAATCGGTCTATTTTGCTAAAGATCGTCGAAAGAGTGCAATTAGGCAATTGTTACCAGTTTCCAAAAAGACTTCTAAACTATTTTGAACATGGCGCCTGATTATGAATATCGTCTTACCTCAAATTCTCTCAAGCGAGAAATGACTACTTTTTCTTTTTAAACACAATTTGCTCCCCCTCCTTTTGGACGACAAATGCAAAAAAATCGCGAAGAGTACTATAGTCGGCGGGTTCGAAATTCGCTTTATTAAGCCTGATCCTCGTATGCATCTGGATACTGGCTTCGTCCTTATCAATCATATATTCAAAAAATCCCTCATCACTATTAAGCGAAACCTTTGCGGATTTCGGTAGCTCGTCCACTACGTAACCTTTGGGGATTTCCATGGTGAAGACGTAGGTTTCATCCATAGCATAAGGGATTTCGACCGGATATTTTCTGTCTGACGATTTAAAAGGATTTTCTTTGTAACCTTCGGCAAGCATAGGCTCGAAATAAATGATTTCATCTTCAGCCGGAAATCTGAAGTCATAATGCACCGTAGCCGGCATTTCCAGCTCGTTCAGCGAGTCGATACCCGTATTGGTGATCGTCATATCGGGACGGGATGTTATGATATTTTTGAAATAATCCTGCTCCGAATTGCGGGATACAATTTCTCGCAATTCATAAGATTGCATGTAACCGAATTGCGAGCTATAATTGCCCGACATTGATCCCCCTTTGTCATCGTTGGTAATAAATACGGTCGTAATCTTTTTTTCCTGGAGGGAATCAGCCAAAAAATAAACCGCGGTCGGATTGTCCTTATTAATCACACGGGCCTGACCGTTGTAGCACTCGTTCGTTATAAAGCCGAATGTCAGCTTGGGCTGACTGGCATCCAGGTAATACACCCTATCGTCGATTTTTGCCGAACAGATGACATAATTGAACTTGCTCATGATCGGATAGACCTCATTAGGATAGCCATGTCCGCGTGTGCTCAAAATGACCGGATCGGCCTGAATGTCGGCGTGGTTTAACATCGAGGTAAGAAGCAGGTTTATCGACGCCTCGTCCCCGCTTCTATTTTTGAACACGTTTTTCAGCGTATTGTCCATATAAAGTGATCCATGATTTGTACATCTGAAGGTGTGCCTGATCCATTCATAAATTTTTTCTGCTTTCTCCAATTCTGTGCTCGTCCCTTTGATTGCTGTGTGCAAATCATCGTCGAGCCATCCGTTGTTTGAACTGAGGTCGGCTCCGAAATAGTCATTTTTCAATAGATCTTCACTCACCTTGGACCAATTTTGCATAATATTCTGAGAGTATCCATTCGGTAAGCTGATCATTGACTCCTGGAATTCAACCTTCGCAACATAATTGTTGATCGTCGTCGTGAATTTTTCAGCATTTAGTGCTGGCACGTCCTTCATTACCCACCGATGGACATTTTCTGAAGGCGTAAGCGGTATCATTCCGGTCCCGCCGGAGGTCGTAATACTGAAGCTTCCCGTAGTCGTGGTCGTAGAGTTGATATGAAAAGGCTGGAACCCTTGGCCCAAGACCACGTAAGTAAAATATTCGGGAATGGTGGTTTCGTATTCGCTCCAAAGGCAGGGATATATTCCCTGAAAAGTCCAGGGTTGCAGGTTGGAAAGAAAATCAGAGTGAATAACATAGCTGAATTCGATAATAGAGCCCTCCTTCATATTGGGTAAACTGAATTTCTTCAACATTATCTGTCTGCTGAACTTGTCTGTATAGACGGAATTATCATCGAGTTTGGTCTCTGTGACTTTGCCATTTTCGAGGTTATAGGTGGCCGCTTTTAGATTTTCGACTTTTTCCTCCACAGATCCGACAATAAATACCGGAACCTGAATGGTGCCCGCGTCGAGGCCTTTCTTGCTCAAAATCTTTATTCGCGTGGAACGTTTAAATACAAGCGAAAACCAGCCCCTATTATTTCCCTCGAAATATGAATTCCCCACGTCGGCAATGACGACCGCCGCTGCTGAGGTATCGTAGCTAAACTTGGACAGGTCGAAATCTGCCGGGGTCACTTTTCCAAATTTAACGGGTGATTTGTCTTGCGCCGCTGTCAGGCCAATAGAAAGTGTAGAGGCACAAAGAAATGTCCAGGCAAGGTTTAGGTGATGCATAGGTGGTTCGAGGTTGGTTATAGAATTGGAATCAATTTAACCAAAATTTTCGTCATGACCATATAAGTGTTTCTATGTAGCACCGAAGAGGCCATGATCAAGAAGAAATGACGCTGAATCCGAACTTGTTTTTTCGAAATCTGGAAAACCTAGCTTATGTTCATACTAACGGCGATGGAGTTCGTCGTTAACCGCCGCAAAGCTGATGACTCCTGTTCATTTCACTAAAATCATTGTATATGTTCAGGAGTTTGACATTAATAGGCATAGGCAGTTTCATAGGTGGCATCTGCCGCTTCCTGCTGCAACAGTTTGCGCAAAAACATTATCCGGCGACCATACCACTGGGCACTCTCACCGTCAATCTGATTGGTTGTTTTTTCATAGGGATAATCTACCAGCTCGCAGCTCGAGGAAACGTTGTTTCGATAGAAATGAGACTTTTTCTGGCCACAGGCTTGTGCGGAGGCTTTACGACATTCTCCGCATTTGCTTCCGAAAAAGTCCTCATGGTTCTCGATGGAAATTTAAATAACGCAATTTTTTATACCTTCCTTAGTGTGGTCACCGGTTTTGGCGCGGTTCATGCCGGAATCATATTGATCAAGCTAATTTTCTAAATTATGGAACTGAAATTCGATTCGAAACTCCTAAGAATTTTCGTTGGCGAACTTGATAAAGTCGGGCACCGGCCTCTGTATGAGTCCATTTTATTCGAAGCAAAAAAGCAAGGGCTTGCCGGTTGCACGATATTGAGAGGCATTATGTCATTTGGTGCTTCATCAATGGTCCATACTGCAAAGCTGATTGAGATATCCCAGGACCTTCCCATCATTGTCGAAATTGTCGACCAGGAAGAAAAAATAAATGCATTTGCAGAAGTCGTTGATAAGATGCTGGAGAATGCAAATTGTGGTGGCTTAATGACGATAGAAAAGGCGGGGGTACTGTATTATAAACATACAACCAAAAGCAGGTCATGATGCTGGCCCCGATTGGCTCAAATCTCGCGCAAATTGCGTGGGTGGTTGGTGATTTAAGAACCACCGAATATCATTTTCGTCATGCAATGGGGATAGACAGGTTCGGTGAAACAGTGACAATTCGTTCAAGAGAAGTTGAGGGAACTTATTACGGTGAACCGTCCGATGCGGAATGGCTCGTTTCCATTGCATATGCTGGTGGAACATTCATTGAACTTATCCAACCGCTTTCCGGCCAAAGCATATTTATGGATTATCTCGACAAGAACCCGGGGGGTGGAATCCAACACATTGCATATAGCCTGCCAATTATAGATTTTGAGGAGGCATCTGCTCAACTGATTGGAAAAGAGTTTCCGGTAATAACCACCGTAAACATGCCCGTTGCTAAAATCGCCTTTTTTGATACGTACCACGCAATTGGTGTCATCACGGAAATAATCGGTTTGACTGAAGAGGGCCTGAAGTTTGTTGAAAACATGAAAAGCGAGAGACCTTGACCGTTGGAAATACCCGCCAGGGGCAGATTGATGCATGCAAACTCAATAACATATCGAAGAGCTGAAATTATCGACGCACCCGGCATGGCGCTGCTGCGGTCGCAGCGATGGGGCACAGTATGCTATTGGGAAAATAGAATTATTAGCTACATGCGTGGCGAATTGAATCCTCAACTTGCATTGCCACAACGCATAGCCTATATAGCAACTGGTGAGGGAAAAGTCGTCGGTTTAATTGCGGGCCACCTCACCAGCCGTTTTGGCTGCCAGGCTGAATTGGAATGGATCGACGTTGACCTTGATTGGCGTGGCAAAGGAATCTCAACGCAGCTCCTGCATTATCTGGCAGCCTGGTTTGTCGAACATTCAGCCCTCCATGTTTGCGTAAATTGCGCTTCTGATAATCTTCCTGCTCAACATTTTTATAGACGAAATGGCGCTGTGACTCTTAGTGAACATTGGCTGGTCTGGAAAGATATTAGCTCCTTACCAGTTCCTTGAATCCGGAAGCATGGGAATTGGGCTCGACATTAAGCTTCGCTTATTTCACCAACAAGCGACGAGCCGAGAATTCGTTGCAATGAAAACATTAGATGCTATTGAGGCCGAACCAATGGCACAGCTTGATCTTGTAAACAAGCGAAATCATTTGCTGATCGCCAATCTACCCTTTTATTTAGATTTGTGTCTGCCCAGATAAATGTCAGCAGATGAAAAAAATCCTTTCATTCTTAATCGTCATATTATACTCACCGCTTCTCTTTTCACAAAACGCTGCTTATATTTTTGGCACAGTCACTGATTCTGTTGATAACAAGCCGCTTGCCAATTGCAGCGTATTTATCAACGGAAGTTCGAAGGGAACCATGACCGATTCCAAAGGCGGTTTTATTTTAAAGGATATCTCCCCGGGAAAATATGAGCTGGTTATTTCATATGTGGGTTATGTGACAAATGTTGTTTCCTTTGAAATGAAGGCAATTCCAATTGAAATTATTGCCAGGATGGCGCTTAGCCCAAAGGAGATGACAGCAGTAACCATTGAACCACAAATAAAAGATGGATGGAGCCAGTGGGGCAAGTTATTCATTGAAAATTTCATCGGAACGAATGAAAACGCAAAGTATTGCTCGATAAAAAATGAGGATGCCATTCATTTTTGGTATTCGAAGAAGAAAAGAGTTCTTACGGTCAGGGCCGATGGGCCGCTTCAAATAGAAAATGAGGCCCTCGGTTATATCATTCACTATAAGCTCGAAGATTTTACATACGATTTTTCCCTGCGCATGGTCGTTTATCTGGGGTATCCGTTTTTTGAGGAAATGCAAACGGACAAGAAGAACGTTATTAAGCAATGGAATCTCAACAGAAATAGGGCATACAAAGAATCCTTGTTACATTTTTTGAGAGCCTTGTACGCTGATCGGTTCACGAGTGAGGGATATTCGCTCGCTATGAGGCAGAAATTCCTAAATTATGAAAGGCAACGGGTAAATAATAATGGCAAATCTACCCATTTACACGCGTTGGAACGGCTGACTACCCTGCTTGCGACTGCTTGACATTTTCCGAATCATTCAATTCCACCCGTGAGAATAATCCTTTCATTGGCTGCTTTGTCAGGTAAAATTGTGGATAAATATAGCTAATGAATTTAGCTAATGTTTGACTAAACATATTAGCAGT
>JAJPJP010000101.1 GCA_021324175.1 Chitinophagia bacterium | reverse complement strand
AGTCCTTCATAGAGCATCTCGCCATCTTCAGCCACGTGCAAATAAATGTGCTCATATTTGACCGTTCGCCAGAGGCGCTCGATGAAAATATTGTCCGCCGCTCTTCCTACGCCGTCCATGCTGATCGCTATGTGATTTTTAAGCAGTAGGCTTGTGAAAATCTCGCTAGTAAACTGCCCAGCCTGATCCGTGTTGAAAATTTCCGGTGCCCCATAAAAATCTATCGCTTCCTCCACAACCTGCCTGCACCACGCAGCAACCATAGTGTTGCTTGTGCTCCAGTTCAGGACTACCCGGGTATACAAGTCAATCAGGGCGCACAGATACATAAAACCCCTGCGCATTGGAACGTAGGTTATATCCATCGCCCACACTTGACGGAACCGGTCAATGGTTAATCCTTTCAACAGGTACGGATAGATTGGATTTTCCTTGTTGGGCTTGCTGCTCGATTTTCTTCGGTATATCGTTTGCCACCCCATCAGTTTCATTAGCCGGTCGACGCGTTTGTGATTGATCTGATATTCTTTCTTTTTTAGCCACGCAGTCACTTTGGGAACGCCATAAAAAGGCGTCTTCATATACTGCTCATCCAACAGCTTCAAAATGGCAAGATTCTCTTGGCTCTCCTGTCGCGGTTGATAATATAATCCACTTCGATGAAGGCCCAGCAGCTGACACTGCCTGCTTAAACTTAATGAACTCTTCTTTTCCACCATAGCCCGCGTTTCAGCTAAAGATTTTAAAGCAGCTTTTTTTTTAACCAGTCGTTTTCCACTTTCAATTGACCGATCTGCGCGTACAGCTTCTCAGTCTGCTTCTCATCGTTAATTCGTTCATCGGTTTTATTAGTTTGGAAGACGGCCGACATATTTGACACCGCTTCCTTCTTCCAGGTATTGATCTGGGTGGGATGCAGCTCGTACTTACGAGCCAACTGTTCAATCGTGCTACGCTCCTTTAAAGCTTCAATAACAACTTTTGCTTTGAATTCTGCACTGAATTTGCGACGTGATCTCCTTGCCATATACAAGTAATTTAAGATGAAAAATTCTATCTTAACTACCTGTCCTAAATTTGGGGGGAATCATATTTGAATATCCATATCTTTTTCAATCATCTCTCTGCCCTCAGTCAATTTGGCGAACTCTTTAGCATCATGATACCAAGCGGAATCAATGCCTGCAAATGTTAAGACGTTAAACTGATAGATTTTTCTATAGTCACGAGTTCGTACTTTTTATTCATAAGCGGAAAGCCTTCCAACCAATTGCAACGTACTAGATAAAGACCTCATTAGACAAAGCTCGTTGCCATAGACCAAGGTATGCACCCCCCTGTAGCAAACTCAGTATATGGTACACGCTTTATGAACCCGGCAAGTAAGGCTATAGTAAAAGGAGCACTGAATATTACCATCGATGTGCCTAAACCTTTCCAGCCAGGGACAGGACTCAATATGATTCCTGCTATCAGGAACGCAATTATTGGAGTGACAAAGGCCAACTGAACGCCTATCATGTGCTGCATTTGCATATTCATATCAAAAATACCAATCCAAACCAAGCCAAACGGAGAAAGCGAGAGCAGCAACATACATATCCAGCGTGTGAAAGCCTTCATTTCACATTTTAAACGTATAGGGCCAATGATTGCACCAAGCATTGCCAGAGAACTTTAGGATTATAGGTGCGCTGTCTGAGAAAACGCTAGAATTATGATTGCTGCGTAATGTGTTCCATTCCTTGATCACGGTCGCCATCCTACTTTATTTTAACTTCAATCCGGTTAACCCAAACTGACCGCCTGTCGAGATCTTTTTCGTAGTGGGCGAGCATATATTCCTTATCGATCCCTACCTTCTCCTCGTCAACGAGCTTACCATTTAGGATGATCTTAATCTTCCTACTCAAGTCAACCATTTCTGGGGAAATAAACAGTTCGAAAGAACCGACCCGTGAGGTCTCAATAAAAAACTCATTATTAGAATAATGCGCTTTGATTGCAGCGGAACGCCGCGGGAATTTAAATGCACTCAGCAAGGTATCGCGCTCGATCCTCTTAATCTTGTCTCCAAGAATAATCCATTTGTGGACTCCGAAATTGATATCCTTGTGCCACGAAACCTTTTCAGCTGCTGTATCAAGCCCAGTAATCTGTATCCAATCGCAGGTCCCATATTTCAGATTATCGCATTCCCAGTAGATGTCAGAGTGAAATGGATTTCGAATTCGATGGTTCAGGTCTTTAAACAATAAGACGTATGCCGGTTCTGATTCATCAAATTGCGGAAACCAGTGTGGAAAGCCGTTGTAACGATGATCCTGGTAGTCTGCATTAATCGATTTCATGATTAAATCCAATGAATCATTCGCTCCGGGCGGGAAATAGTAATCCTGGTCCGTTGAAACGTTAAAAAACGACCTGTTCAGGGCATTCTTCAAAAAAGTGCCGCCTGTCTGTACGACAGGTCTAGTGTTAAAACCGTAGAAACCGGCAAATGCGGAAGGTTGCTTCATAAGATATGAAAATGAACCCGTCGCACCGTTTGAATGCCCCGAAACAAACACCCGGTTATCATCGACGTTGACAATCTTTTTGATTTGCCTGAGAATGGCCGGCACCATATAAAAACCCTTATCGGGGTACATCCAGTTATATTCCCTGTTGCCATGCGCATATACCATAATGACATCATGCCCATATTTCGTATAGTAGCGATTCCAGCCAGCTGTCTCCTTATTGTCATGAACCCATCTCAAAAAACCGGTATTTACTGAAACGGCACCATGCAAGAAAAACAAAAGGGGATAGGATTTACGCGAGTCGTAGTTCTCTGGCAGAACGACCAGGGAGGCCATGGTAAGACTGTCATTAATCTTAAACTGGAGTGAAAGCCATTTCGCTTTTACCTCCGGGAAAAGATTCCATGCTTTTATTTCAGCATAGAGAGTCCTTCCCTCATCATTCCGATGTTTTTGTATCGAATCGCTCGGTCGCCAATTCTCAATTGCTGTTTGGACCAACATCGCGCTGTCATACTTTTTGTCATCAATGGCGCGGACGGAATCCTCTATTCTTGTGACTCTGGCGAGAATTGGGGGCCAACGCGGATCGGCCCTCAACTGAATTAAATTCGAGTCGTTGAGCATCCCTTTACTGAAAAAAACCAGGTTGTTGAGCCGGTTATTCCTGATATAAATTTTAAGGGACGAAAATGCCTTTTCGAGATTCCCGGATTTGGTCCAATTGACGAGAGAGAGATATGCAACGCCGTTAGACTCGCTGTCCTGCTTTAGATAGAGATCATATGCCGTCGCGGCGCAGGCGTAATTTTTGACCTTCAGGCAGGAGTCGGCCTCGGCAAAATAATCTTGTGCTTTCACGACCAGAGGCAACAAAAAAAGAATGAAGAACTTCTTTTTCATAACCATAGTTTTGACCAAATATCTGGCTCGGAACCGAAACCATTCTTTTTGAATTGACGAACCGGCGAATACTGTGGACAAAAACGCCTCGAAACTATTTAATCCAAAAATCCTTTTCGTCACCAAAATCAGCCTGTTGATGTATTTTTAGGTGATTAACAGCAAGCAAATTCGAATTTTAGGTCATGAAAAGAAAAACGGTCATCCTCCTGCATATTGGTGCGTGGTCTCTGCTACTGGCCAGTGATCTGTTTAGCTACCACCCACCTCCAAAATCAGTTAGCCAGGGCGGATACACTTTTTTTTCATTTATCATCATCCATGCATGCTACCTGTTGATCCCTATTTTTTGTTTTTACAGTGCATATGCCTTGGTTGCCCCGCAGCTTTTTGTGTCCAGGAGAAATGTCATTGCATTTATCAAAGCGTTTATTTATTTCCTGGCCTCCGTTGCAGGAGCAGTTATCCTCCGCTACTCGATGGAATACTATTTTTTCAAACCGTTTTTTGGCTTTGACAATTATGGCGGCCATCCCTGGCCCATGTATGATTTTATCAGGAATGTTTTCTTCTTCTACTTCCCAAAATATTTCATCTATGGGATCATGTATTTTTTTGCCGAAAACTGGTACAGGACCAGGCACCTTCAACAACAACTCGAAAAAGAAAAGACCGCTGCCGAACTTGCGTTCTTAAGATCCCAGCTCAATCCGCATTTCCTGTTTAACACGATCAATGATATATACTCATTATCCTACCAAAAATCAGACTTGGCTCCGGGCGCGCTGTTAAAGATCTCCGCAATGCTGAGGTATATGCTTCGTGAGAGTCGCCAGGAGATGATGCCGCTTAACCAGGAAATAAACTACCTCGAGAATCTCGTGGAATTGCAACAAATCAGCGCCAAAGGTCAGATCTATGTGGACTTCGACGTAGAAGGCCTGGTCGGTCAGCAAATGATTGCTTCCCTGGTGCTGGTTTCTTTTGTAGAAAACGTTTTTAAGCACGGGGTTCTCAACGAGCCAGCGAACCCGGCCAGCATTCAAATCAGAAGTTGGCCGGAAAAGCTCAGTTTTTCATCAAGAAATAAAAAAAATAATTACCAGAAAGATAAAACAGGCGGAATAGGTCTAAGCAATGTGAAGAGAAGGCTAGATCTCATTTACCCAGGAAAGCACAAGCTGAATATTCAGGATGATCCTTTGTCTTATCATGTTGATTTAACTTTAGAATTGTCATGAAAATTTGCTGCTTAATCATTGATGATAAACCGTTAGCTATTGATATCCTGTCGGATTACGTGCAAAAGATCCCCTTTTTTGAACTTGCCGCGACAACCGGGAACCCAGTTGAAGGATTGTCCATCATCCGGGAACAAAAGATCGACCTGATATTCCTGGATATCCAAATGCCGGAATTATCGGGTCTGCAATTCATGAAGATCACTGGACAACAATGCAAATTCATATTGACCACGGCCTATGCAGAATTTGCCCTGGATGGATACGAACATGATGTGGTGGATTATCTCCTCAAGCCGGTCTCATTTGATCGATTCTGCCGCGCGGCAGAAAAAGCGAAATCGGTTTTGCAGCATCTCCAGCGCTTACCGGCGTTTAAAGAGAGGTCGCCAGAATATCTTTTTGTGAAAACGGAACATCGTGTTAAAAAGATCATGCTGACCGATATTGAATTTATTGAAGGCCTCCAAAATTATGTTGCTATTCACACTGCTTCAGAAAAAATTATGACATTGCAATCGATGAAAAAAATGATTAGTCAATTGCCCGCAAATGAGTTTGTAAGAGCAAGTAAATCCTACATCGTTGCCCTTCGTCATATCAGTTCAGTCGAACGAAGCCGGATATTTATCGGGTCGAGATCCATCCCGATCGGCGACAATTTTCGCGAAAGTTTTTACAGATTGATCAATTTCCCAGGCTGAATAACAGTCCTGAACAAATCAGCATACCTTGGGGTGGTAGCTAAAGACCGACAATAAAATAACCATCACCGATGGATTGCAGAGGCAGGCGGTTAAACTGTTTGAAGAATAAAAGAAACAGTATCTTGGTGGTTATCAAGATTCAAGCCTTTATGAACAGCTAAAATAAGCGAGGCCCATAAAAAAGGCAATCATGCACAATAAATTGCGTTGGTGCAAATGTTCATATTAGACTAGCAATTGCGAAATTTTCTGAAATATT
>JAJPJP010000365.1 GCA_021324175.1 Chitinophagia bacterium | reverse complement strand
AATGCCTCGTTGAGCTCGATCAGGTCAATTTGAGAAAGACTCATGCCCGCCTGCTTCAGAACTTTGGGAACAGCTTCCACCGGGCCGATGCCCATGATGCGCGGATGCACTCCTGCGCTGGCACAGGCGACCAGCCTGGCAAGTGGTTTAAGCTTGAGCTCGTTCATCATCTTTTCGCCCATCACGACGACAAAGGCGGCTCCGTCGCTGGTTTGCGATGAATTTCCGGCTGTAACCGATCCCCCGGCAGCAAAAACCGGTTTTAATTTTGCCAGGGCAGCAGTCGAAGTATCTGCGCGTGGGCCCTCATCGGTATCGACGACAAAATTCCGCGAACCTCTCTTTCCATCGGGACCGACATATACTTCGGCCACGTCAACGGGCAGTATGCCTTTTTTGAAATAGCCGTTCTTTATCGCGTTAAGGGCTTTCTGGTGAGACTGGTAAGAAAAGTTATCCTGGTCTTCCCGGCTTACGTTAAATTCTTTGGCGACTGCTTCGGCGGTAAGACCCATACTCAGGTAATAATCGGGTTCCTCCGACGCAATCGAATAGGCGGGCACCGTCTTCCACCCGGCAGTGGGCACCATCGTCATGCTTTCCGTACCTCCGGCTACAATGCAATCTGCCAGCCCCGATCGGATTTTTGCCGTTGCGATTGCAATTGTTTCGAGGCCACTGGCGCAGTAACGATTTACGGTGACGCCTGGCGCATGAATACCGACTGCGCGGGCAGCGATAATACGTCCCACCTGCAACCCCTGCTCAGCCTCTGGCACTGCGTTACCAACGATGACGTCGTCGACGCGCTTAACGTCCAGTTCGGGCAAATTGCCTAATAGTGCTTTGATGACAGTGACTGCCAGGTCATCAGGGCGATAAAATCGAAAACCGCCTCTTTTTGACTTTCCAACTGCCGTGCGATAACCGGCGACGATATAAGCCTCCTGCATAAATAGACTAATTGAATGTGAAAGTTGGCTGTTTTCAGCCCGCTGAACCTGCCGGGCTGATTGCTCATTTGGTTGTCAATGCAACTTTGTATCCAAAGGTAAAATTTTAAGTTTGTTTCCGGAAGTTCACCGGGTTAAAACAGGCTCTCCTAACTTCGCGCGATTGATGTACAAGCTGATACGCCATATCTTGTTTCTATTTCCTCCTGAGTTTACTCATCATTTCTCTATGTCATCCCTGCGGCTTGCCTGTCGATTCAGCGCTGCAAGGAGCATTTTGGCATCAGCTTTCCGGCCTGGAGGCGTTTCCATGCACCGGAATTTATTCGGGCTCGATTTCAGCAATCCTGTCGGGCTTGGCGCAGGCTTTGATAAAAACGCGCAGTACTTGACAGTACTTGAAGCGCTTGGTTTTGGATTTGTGGAAATCGGCACCGTCACTCCGGTGGCCCAAAGCGGCAATGAAAAACCCCGGCTTTTTCGCCTTCCAAAAGACCAGGCACTGATCAACCGGATGGGATTCAACAACGACGGGGCGGAGGTGATTGCCGAAAGACTGAGGAGGTGGAGAACCAGGAGCAAATCGAAGCTGATCATCGGAGGCAATATCGGGAAGAATAAGATCACGGCGAATGAAGATGCATGGCGCGACTATGAAACCTCCTTTCTGCGACTGTTTGACGTGGTGGACTATTTTGTGGTTAACGTCAGCTCCCCGAATACACCGGGCCTCCGCGAACTCCAGGAGAAAGATTCGCTGGCAAAAATTTTGGGCAATTTGCAAACCATCAATTCGAACAGAGTTCATCCCAGGCCGATACTACTCAAGATTGCACCGGACCTTAGCCGGGAGCAATTAGATGATGTCATCGATCTCGCTCTTGAAATTGGCCTCGACGGCCTGATTATCGCCAATACGACCATCAGTCGTGAAGGTCTAACGACGAGCCGGGAAAGAATCGAGGACGCAGGAAACGGCGGCCTTAGCGGGAAACCGCTGATGGAAAAATCTACTGAAGTTTTGAGATACGTCGCAGGAAGGACACAAAACAAAATCCCGCTTGTGGCTTCCGGCGGAATATTTACATGCGAGGATGCGCAAAAAAAGTTTGCTGCGGGCGCTTACCTGATCCAGGTTTGGACGGGTTTCATTTATGAAGGTCCCGCGATTGTCAAACGAATCCTGGGCGGATTATCCGGCCGCTAGTCCTCCTGCTCACAGTTGGAACCCGAGCGTCGGCCCGATAAAGTAAGTGCAGGTATAGGCTTTATAGAGGGCTCCGCGAATACCCAGCAAGAGTCCTGTAGATGGAATCATATACTGGTATTCCCCAATCAGGTTTATCCCTCTGGTGTGGCCCGTCGATTCCTGGGCTGGCCAGGTGGTTGACTTCGAACCGCCCGTTTCAACGATGAGCGGGTAGGCCCGCTTGATGTTATAGAATGAAAAGGAATATCCCAGCCCGATTTTGAAAGTGGAAGTTTCAGTGCGGAGCGGGAGCCAGTATAAATTGAAATCCAGGGATGTTGCTTTTGTGTATTCCTGCACCTGGCTGGTCCGTGGGAACCCAGTGATGTCAGCCCTCTTTGCCCCGATAGCGCCCTCAAAGCCTGCGAATATGGGAAACCCATACTCGGCCAGAGCCGTATAGCCGTTCATGCCGGGAAAATCATGGGTATAACCCAGGCCGGCCCGTAAAGAAGGTCTGCTTTCAATTGACTGTGCCTGTAATTTGGTGACGGCGAGAAAAAGAATCCATACGGTGAGCCGTTTCATGTCGTGCGTTTTCAGAGGTCAGAAAATGATGTTCAGCGTATAGTTCAATTCGATAGGGCGAGCGGTTTATTTCCCTATTAACACCAAACTATCGGAAAAATTGCCACATGGATAATGTTTTTCTCCCTCACTTATTCCCCCGCAGTTTGAAGGGCCATCAGGCAGGCAGCAGCTACCCCCGCAGTTTCCGAGCGGAGCCTCGTATTGCCCAATGAGACGGGAGTAAATAGATGTGCGCGTGCATTCCGAATTTCGTCAACGGAAAAATCCCCCTCCGGGCCGATCAAAATTAACCGCGGACCATTCCCATTTTGGAGTGCGTCGGAAAATTTATCTTTTTCGCCGGGCGCGCAGTGGGCGATAAATCGATTGCCAATGTTAGTGGCAAGGACAAAATCATCAAATTTGACTGGATCGGCAAGTTCGGGTAGCCATGCCTGTTGTGACTGGAGCATTGCGCTTACAAGGATTTGATTGAGGCGTTCGCGTCGGAAAGCAGTTTTCTCGGTCCGGTAACATACCAGGGGCTGCAGCTTTGTCATCCCAAACTCCGTTGCTTTTTCAAGAAACCACTCAAAACGGTTGACGTTTTTTAGCAACGACATGGCTATCACGGTCTCGGGTAAACGTTTTTGACAATGATTGGTAACGAGTTTGGTGACCGTGCATCTTTTTTTGTCCGACGCCGATATGACGCCGTTCGAAAGGTTTCCCCTTCCGTCCGCGAGAACAATTTGATCGCCGTCCCTCAAACGCAAAACCTGGATAGCATGCCGGGAATTTGCCTCATCAAGAATGGCTGACTCCTTTGACGCGATTGGTTCGGTGGTATAAAAAAAGGGAAGATCCATGAGCCGGAACTAGAATGGGTATTCTTCATCGTCGCCACCTGCAGGCAAGTCATTCATTTTGCTGCCAGCCTGGATATAAAGCTTTGCTCCTCCTTCGCCCCCTTCATCATCCTGTACTGGCTTCCAGTTGCCCTGTGGAAGCCCGGTATTAATTCCTCCGTCCTCTTCAATAAATTTTTGGATATGCAACAACGCTTTAAGCTTGATGGTTTCCAGTGATCCATTACGGTGCTTGGCAATGCGAACATGAGTTTCCCCGCGATTGTTTTCACCCAATTCGTTCGTCGTGATGTCATAATATTCGGGGCGATATAAGAACATCACCATGTCCGCATCCTGTTCGATTGCTCCCGAATTATGCGTCACGATTCCTTCATTGGCGATCCAGTTGTGGGTATGATTGACGGTTAAGTCAAAGACCTGCTCTTCACCGCATTTAACCATGGAAATGACTTTGTCCCAAAAAATGTCGCAGCGTGTGATCTTTTTTAATTCGTCATTTTCGGGAGTCTCACCAGCGTAAGAAACAGCCGAATAAAATGTTCGCTGATTCTTAAGAATAGCCTGATCGTTGGCTGAGTACTCAAAGGGTTCCAGTTCTAATAGGTTCTCTCCCTTCGGATTTAAGGACTCCGAAACGGGTAGGGCTGATGCAATTTGATCGCCAGGTTTTATTTTATTGAACGAAGTCCAGCCTTCAAATCCAAGAACCCTATGCTCTCCCGACGCCTTTAACTTCCTGCCACTGGCGAGGGTTAATTCAAAAACCGTTTTGACGCCTACAGGCCAAATGAGTTCGCTGGTAGAAACCGTGAGTTTATAGTTATGGTCCAGGCTCCACAGATCCATCGATTGACCGACGAGGTTCTGGATGGGTTCCCGTCTTCCATCGGCGAGCCAGACCCGGGTATCCCCGGTTACGCATTCCCTTAAGTCGCTGAGCTGGGGCATCTTGCTGCCTTCCTTTCTTTTTTCTACTTCGCGGCTCAATTGGGAAAGCGCGATGATCGGAACCTGAAGTTCCTTGGCCAATCCTTTGAGGTCCCTGGAAATTCGGCTGATTTCCTGCTCGCGATTGGTGTTCCGGTTCTCCCCCGTTCCACTCATCAGCTGGAGATAATCAATAATGATCAAACCGACATTATGCTTATTCTTGAGGCGACGGCATTTGGCGCGCAGTTCGAAGATGTTCAGTGCCGCCGTATCATCGATGAAAATCGGCGCCGTGGCGAGCTTTTGGATACCCTTGGCATAAAGTTGCTTCATTTCATGCTCCTGCAAGCGGCCACGTGCAATTTTTTCAAGCCATATTTCGCTTTCGGCTGAGAGTATACGCTGGACCAGTTGGCCTGCGCTCATTTCAAGACTGAAAAATCCGACCGGGGTTGCCTTTTGTTTATGAAGAGCCGCGTGTCGGGCCAGGTTGAGGGCAAAAGCGGTTTTACCAACCGAAGGTCTTGCCGCAAGAATGATCAGGTCTGTTGGCTGCCACCCGTAAGTGACATGGTCAAGCGACGCGAAGCCCGTAGGCACACCCGTTACATCTTCATTTTTGTTGCGCAGGTCCTCGATACGCTGAACGGTTTTGACCAGGACCGTGTCGATGCTGTCGAAGTTTTTGCGAAGGTGGTTATTGGTTATCTCAAATAATTTGCTTTCAGCATCGTCCAGGAGGTCGAATACGTCTGTACTGTCCTCGTAAGCATCACCAATAATTTCCCCACTAATCCGTATGAGCTCGCGCTGAATAAATTTCTGGAGTACAATTCTGGAATGCGCTTCGATATTGGCTGCTGACACGACCGCGTTGGTCAGCCGGGTTACAAAATAGGCGCCGCCGATTTTTTCAAGGGAACCCGAGAACCGAAGTTCTTCTGTAACGGTCAGGATATCGATTGGCTGGCTTTTTTGCGTCAGGGCCTGCATGGCCCTGAAAATCAGCTGGTGGCTTTCGACGTAAAAATGTTCCGGTTTAAGGATTTCGGCAACGTTATCAAATGCACTTTGCTCAAGCATGATTGCCCCGAGCACCGCTTCCTCCAGTTCTTTGGCCTGGGGAGGAAGTTTTCCATAAACCATGGTATTGAGGTCAACAGTCTGGCGAAGACGCTGTTTCCGGTCCGAAAGGTTAGTAATTTGCATCTATGTATGTCCGTCAAAGAAGTTAACAATGCTGTTTTAATTCGGTGGCCCGTCCGGCTCCTGGTGCTCAAGCCAGGGCTTCCGGGTCTCCCGTCGGTCCGAATCTTCGCTGTTTTTATCCCCTCTTTTCATTTTTTTAACATTTTTTAGCCAAAATCTGTTCCATCGCTTCTGAAGACGACTTTCCGACTTGGTTAATTCGTCATCAATTTTAACCAGGCTCGTTGGGGTTAGTGTTCAGCTCTAGATTAAGAAAATGTTACGGCACTATGAACGAAATGTTACCCTTGAGTCAAGAGGGCGAATATAAAACTCGATTGTTCGTTCGGCCAATTTTTTTTGATTTTATATTTCTGCCTAAAGAATCTACATAGTTATCCATACGTCAGCAGTGCTTATTCACCGCAACAATTAACCTATCCACAATTTAAAAAAGTTTTGCCCAACAATGCGAATAAAATAAACACATAATTGTGCATAAATAAAATCGTCGAAAATTTTGCCAGGTGAATATAAAACCAACCGTGTCGTTTGCACATGAAGTCGATTTTTATGACAAAAAAACCCGCCATTGGAGGCGGGCGCTGCTATTTTCGATTTAATTGATACTACGGGTGATTCCCATTCTTATCCTGGTCCTTGGGTTGTTTATCTTTTGGCGGCTTTGGACGTTGCTTAGGCTGCTGTTGATTATTGTTCTGCTGCTGCCGGTTCTTCATCTGCTGCTGTTTCTGAATCTGGTTGGCGTTAGGGTTGGCGCCTTGTCCATTATTGCCCTGTTGCTGCGCATTTCCGCGGTTATTCGGGGCCGCATTCTGGGCATTATTCGGGTTGTTTCCCGCGGGCTGCTGTCCTGAATTATTCCTGGAACGATTGGAGTTATTTGCCGGCTGGGTATTACTTGCAGGCTGGCTAGATGCTGGGTTTGCCGGCTGCGAAGGCCTGTTGAAATTGTTATTTGCCGGCGGGTTATTTGCAGGCTGATTTTGGTTATTGTTCGATCGGTTGGCCGGTGGGTTGTTTTCGCTTTGGTGAGTCAGCGGGTTGACCTGATTTTGCTGGTTCGCGTTGTT
>JAJPJP010000431.1 GCA_021324175.1 Chitinophagia bacterium | reverse complement strand
GTCATTGCGAAAGAAAAAAAACAACTAGATTTATATCAACTACAACAACTCGCTACGCGTGGTAAACTATGCGCTGAAACACTGGTAAACTTTGACCGTAATCTCCAGATAATAGAGTCGCCAAGACATATAGCAACTATTACCTCAAATAATGCCGTTCTTTCGGATATAATTCATCTCAAAGCCTCCTGTAATACAATTAACTTCTGCGAAGTTCAAATTCAAGGAAATCCAAAAAGGCCTTACGCTGGCTTGATGAAACAAGCAATAGCACTTCTGGATTACCGTCCCTAGAGAGTATAAACGACCCTGAGCCCCTGCCAGGAACACAATTAATTACCCCAACCTGCTTAAGTTGGTATAGCGCCTCAAACATTTGCTCAATTTCTTCTGGACTTTCAGGTTCAATCCATTGGAACCATTTTTTGAAATCTCTAAACATAATTGTCTGATTTTATGAACCATCTGAACATCAAAACCTGGGCCACGACAATTATTAAAGCTGCAAGCGTGATTTGACGTCTCAAACCCTTTCGGGGCTTGTCAGAGCGAAAACAAATTAAAACATAAAAATATATGTCCAATTTTGTCCTGACAGAACTACATAAAAGGCTTCAAACCTTGGCCCGGAGCGGCTGGTCGCCGAATATTTGAAACGATGACAAGTGCCGTTTTTGCCCGAATCGCGGTAGCCATCGCGCCAATCCCTCTAGTGGGTCACCACAATCTTGCATTGAGGGAAACGCCATGCATCATCCAGATATTTCACTAGGAATAGCCACTCGTGCGGCGGCGCTTTCTCCAACTGCGACAAGTCCTAGCCAGAGGATCAAGCGATTATTTGTCGTCGCAATGATTTCAAAATTGATGCCTGACAATAATTCCGAATCGATCCATTATTTGGTTTGCTCTATGAAGGATTTTTATTTTGTTGAATGTGGTTCCAGATTATCATCTAAAATCTTCAATGACAGAAGGCTCTGCGATAAGCTGCTCATACAATAGCTGTAACGAGTAGATCCTGAGCGAATTTATTTACGGAAAGTGTCAAAAAGCTCCACTCCGTAACTTTATGTTGGGCTGTGGCGCGCTCATAAAGTTGGCTCTTGTTTATTTAATTGGCTGTCCAGCCCACCACATATATGCGAAACCTTGGAATATGAGTTTGGGAAGATGGACTGTGCAGGCAGACACCCTAGTTCTGAGCTGGGTTTATTTTAGGAAGAGACAAATCGATGACACCACTGGCCCGGGTACTGTTGCGGGGCTATTACGGAGATACGATGACAGTTAAGAATATCGTCCTTTTAAACGCAAATATTAAATACCTTATTCGGGGCGATTCGCTCTTCCCAGTTGCTCACAATCCTGCTTACCCGCCCAACTGGCATAACTTTTCCATGAAATACAAATCTTCTTCTTTTGAAATTGAGTTGGATAGATTTGCATTTCCTCAATAGGAAGAGCTGACCAGCATCTAATTTTGAAGGGGTGACTCCAGTTGATGCGCTGGGGGCATATTCAATCAAGTGGCCAGCTATTGAATGATTAAATCAAATCCATTTTTGTAGGAAATCTTTTATTGTCGTGTTGTTTTTATTTCCCATTGCATCCTGCAAGCAAAATCCAAAAAAAGTAGACGGGTGCGTTAATGAAACACACTCAGGTCTGGTCGATAATCAGGAATTTGAGGATTGCCCCATAATTGTTTCAGTAAACAGACACGAAAAATCTATTGAACTAGAACGGCTCAGACCGTTGGGCATTTTCCTACAAAGTGGTTAAGAATTTAGGTATTTATTTTGAAGAATTTTTAAGGGCACAGATCGACACGAAATTTGAATTCCTCGTGGATTCTCAAGCGTCGTTTCAGCGACTTTATGATGGCCTAATCTTCTTACCGAATAAATTATCAAATTCTTCCAACCCCGCTTGAAATGTCCTCATTAAATAATAAAAATAGTCGCTAAGGCAATTTACATGAATGCTTTGGGGGAAGGCAGATCCTACGACCCTCTCTATAATTTCGTCAATGTATTCTATGTCTAATTGGCCTGTCGTCAAATCAAAGTATCCCGCGACAATTCCATAAAGTGAAATTTCATTGTATTTGTACGACAGTTGTCGATACTGATCTCGCTTCTCCTTACTTAACAATTCTAATTCCCCGTCGAGAAGTGACGATATTGGATCAGCATATTTTCTTAGAGGACGACCTATCTCTTTCAATTTTGGGATTATTGATTTCAGCCAATTTTCTCGATAGTGGTCTTGGAATTCATTGAACGTCATGAGGTAGACATTGGATTTGTACGCAGCAGCATATGCTCCCTTTTGAAAACCTTTTTTTGAAACTATATAACCAGCGTTGGCTCCAAAATCGGCAATAACAGTCCTAAATGCATGAACAATTGTTTTCGGAACTCGAGAATTCCAATATTTGCACTCAACAATCTTTATATCCTTTGGTGCCTTTTTTCCAATTTCCGCATAAACATCAACATTGACCAGCCCTCTTACCGTTTCTATACTCTTTTCAACTTCGACATCAAATCCCATGTCTAAATAAATTTGTGCCACCTTATTTTGTAAGTCTTTCCAGTTTAATGGCTGTTTATCGAATATCGATAGCATCGATCCTATTTTGACATTAGTCAGTAATATAAATGGCAGTGTATTACCGTCGTTAGTGGCTACAACTTGGTAACCCAAAATAATCAATTTAAACACCTCCCCTAAGGTAGTCGGTGTTTATATCAGGCAAAAAGGCCCCTTTTTTCTTCATCAGTTCGAATGCATCCCATGCCTCATTTATCGATAAGACTTTCTCATTTACTGAAATTTTTAACAACTGAAGTGACCCTATAACCTTACCTTCTCCAAGTTCTATAGCTGCACATTTTCTGGCTTTTTTGTCGTCCGAAGCAAAATAGCAATCAAACTGCTTGGATAATGCAATAGTTTCTGTCTCTCCATCGCCCAGGTCGTATTCCTCCTTCAGCCTAAAATATTCATCGATTGTGACAGCTGAATCCACAATCTGTATTTGGCCGCAGTAAATAAGAGTAGTTACGAAATTGGACTGAATTTCATCTAGTATTTCTTGATCTAACAAATTCTTTCCAATATAAATGCGAACCGAAGGAACTTGCATAATTTTCTGGAGCACTTTGCCGTTGATAAGGTTAATCAGTGTACAAGCATCCAAGGCAATGTCCATTTACTCGTTAGATTTGTATTTTAGAATCTCAGCCATTGGAATTGATAGCACCTCTGATACCTTCCCAATTGACATTTTACCTACATGGATTTTTCGAATTGCGGCGTCTAGCAAGATGGGCGATACCTTTGGGAAATATGGTTTGGGGCGCTCCTTAATATTTAGTCCCTTGGCGCGTTTTTCAGCATTGCCGAAGTCTTTCCTTATTTCTTCAGATAATGAAATCGCTCCTCCGGACGGCAGAAGGCGGAGATCCTCGCAGCGTTTGGCGGCCACGTCAAAACTTACTCCGTAAATCCTGCTTAAATAAATTAAATCCATGTCGCTCAAGTCACCACTCCTATTTAAACTTTTCCTAATGCTTTTCAAGGTAAATCCGACGCCCTCTTCGGGCATTAAGAGCTCGGACGCAAAAGCATTTGCAAACGCCTCGTCTTTTGTCCTATTTCGTCCCACTTCAATTTCAGAATCGATCGTTATAAAATCCTCTTGGCTACCATGGTGAGCAATTATATGGGCAAGTTCATGAGCAAGAGTGAAAAGCATCCGGGGTTCAAATCGTGACGCGACAAAGATAAATGGGATTTTATTTACCACTGCCGAGGCGCCATCGGTGTCATTGCCCAAATCAGTTACGAAAAGCATCCATTTGAAATCTTCGGCAATGATTCTTGGGAGATGTAACAATGGCTCTATAAAGTCGCCATCGCAATAGAATTCTCTGAACTTACCGGCTAACAAACGCGCATTGCTGTACGTATTTTCAACTCGCGGAAGCTGTTCGGGTAGAACGGCTTCGAAAGATTCTCCTTCAAGTATAAGGAAGGCATTGCCTATGAGATAGGCAATCTTGTCAACCTTGTATTGAAAACTTTTTTTTTGGTACGATTTTCTAAACAAAATACTCAGCTCAGGGAACCGTCCCCCCTTCGACAATAAGAATTCAATGGGCGCTTTTAAAGCTTTCGAGAGCTTTCTGACTTCGGTCATAGTCGGCTCGCTTTCACCTCTCCGAATAGAGTTGATCCGATCAGTGTCAAGACCTGATCTCTTTGCCAGTATCTGAGAAGATAACCCCGAGTTTTTGATATTTTCAATGAGAAATTGCATTCTTATCCTTTTCCAATGTTCGTCATCCAAGCCAATAAATCCCTGATCTGTACTTCGTCGAGCTTCCTCCACCGACCAATAATTTGATGAATTGAAGTTTCTTTTCTGCAAAATAATTGATTCAAAACCTCCAGAGTCTCCTCTCTCGCTTTTTCGACATGTTCCGGACGATCAATAACAATTGGGGTTTTCCCAACAATGTAGTTCTCGATTCTCTTTTCGTAATTTTTGTGATAGTCGAAGTCCAAATGGTTACCATTCTTATCCACTATAATGTTACCAAAGAGACCTTGAGGGGTGACTCGCATTCGATTTGCGGGCAAGCGGTTGTAGGCTGCCAGCGCATTGATTTTCTCATCGACACTAAATCCCCCAACGACATATTGTTTAACATTTTGAACTCTTCCACTAATTGAAAAAATATAATCGTCTTTTACCACAGCCCGTCGAATATTCGGCATACAAGCTCCTAACGTAGGTACTTTGCCATAGATTGGGTCAGTCATTTGCCAGCCGAGACCCGGATCTGCTCCAGCAAACATGGTATAAATGTATCCCTTTATCATTCTTCTGTTGTCTTTGATTGAAACACAAAGTTAGAAAAAAACTAATATATTTAGCAAAACTATTTACTACTTTACGAATGGATAAGCGGCGGTTAAACGATTCAACCTGCCAACAATTGGATTGCTAACAGTTCCTTTAAATCTCGTAAAATCCCTAAACTTATACTGACAGTGGTCGCATTCGTGAATTTTATGCGGATTCAAACCCTTTTCACCGCGGTCAAAATGTTCCCTTTTGCAATTAGGGCATTCCAATGAAACGATGAATTTTCTCAAATAGGGCAACGACTTTTGAACCATATAAAGACGAATCATTTCGTCATCGAGCTCAATGCCATCAATTTCCACGTATCCAAACGTTTCGTCGATTACAAGGGGCTCATTTGCTGACGCAAATAAATGGATATGAATGCCACTTTCTTCGCTTCTCTGAGCGGTCCAAATTATTGCAGGATTGGATCCCCAAATTTGAATGCCACCCGGATAATCATTCTGACGAACCACTAGCCTCCTGCTAACTTTCGTCAACTTGCGGTTTTTTAGCTGTTGTTGAAAGATCGCTTGAATTCTGGAAATGGGATTTGAAATTCCATATTCGTTATCGACAAAATCTCTCCCGCAAAACGTACAAAAATGTTTTTTGTGGGCGTGAACGGCAAAATATTCCGCATCAATGTGATCTCGACCGCAATTCGTGCATTTAACAATTTTCAATTCCATGTCAAATACGATCGATGCTGTGTATGCGCAGGCAGTGTACTCATCGATCATAATCCATTCTGATGACTCAAATAGCTCGTTTGATGGGACCTTTACATACACTTCCTTGAAAGTTTTGTCGACGATTTTTTTGCCACCGAGATTCTTTCTAAGATGAACGTGCACCCCTTTTTCCGAAATTTCGCGCTTTGAATCAAATACGGCCTCCAGCGAACCCCATATCCCTACCCCACCTGCATAGTCGTCAAAGTCAATATGGATTTTTTCACTTTCACTTGTTTTAGGCAAATCAGCCTTAGAACACTTTTCTAGTCGCAAACCGGCTTTCCCGCGTGCTGAGGCGTGATGTGTATAACACCACCAGTTTGGATTTCCATTCCTCAGCTTAGTTTCCGCTCTGATTTCACAAATATTCTCGTCGTCTTTCATGATTTAAGAATTCTATATTCAAACTACATATGAATATAGCAAAAAAAACATATAGAATAACCTCAGCAAATACAACAAGTGCTTTCCAGAATTTTTGGATTAGCCGGAGCGTTGAATACAGTTCAGGAAGAGGGTCGAAAGGTCGTTTTCAGCCACGAAAGCATCTGCACAATTTAGAGGAAGGAAGGGCCTGCATTACAAAACTTTTGTAAATCCACCAAAGTCGGCCAGATTGTAGTTTACCAACGTCGTCCCGGAAAGCCTACCTACACCTGCACACGAAGTCGATAAACAAATCCCTCAAAACGCCGTGTCGGATTCGCACTACTCCTTCCTCTCATAACACATCCGTTTATCATTCAAAATGTCAATAATGGTAAGCCGGGAAGTTTTTCCGTTTTCGTCCGCCGAAAACTCAACTGTCAGCAGCAAGTCCGGTCTGACGAAAAATACATTCGCTGCGCTTGGCCTGAGTAAGGTGCTTCCTTGGGGACTGGTAATTTTGCTCAATTCTCCCTGCACCGTGATCAAAACGGTATCAGCCGTGTCCTCGGAATTTACATAGACTCCGGCAAATTTTTGAAGTCCTTCTGGCCGGATTTTGATTTCACGAAAAACAAATTTTTTTTGAGCAAGCAGCCAGGAGTATAAACTGTCAGTATTATAAGCTTCGGTCCATGCATCGTGACCACTGCAGTGATAGCTGCCGGGGTAGATCGTAAAGCGATTATTTGGATTGTATTTCTTGAGCGCCTCCATCATGCGCAGATCGCCCGATAGAGGTACGGTCGCATCCGACTGCCGGTGGAAGCACCATACGGGCATGTATTTCAATCTCCACGCCCTGGAACTATCTCCCCCACCACTGATTGGGCGGCGCCAATGGTGTTGGCAAGAACACTTGGTAAACAATGGGAAAACTTGTTCATGTAAAAGCTACATATTAGACACGCAAATTGTAACAGTATCGAAGTTCAGGGATTCAACCGAATTGCCTTCGTCCCTAATTGGAATCAGTATTAATTAATCCCCGGCAGAGAGCCTGGCTGAAAAGAAGAAAACATCGAACCATCAGGGTCGGGTCAACTTGCTCCGAATCATTTGGACGACAGTGTAAGCAGCATGGTTGCCAGCGTTGCAGAATCAATTGCCGGAACAATCACCAGAGTTTGTTTTATTTTCGTTATCTCATCTCGGACGGAGAGAATATATATTAACAACCCGATGATCGTACCTCCGCCTAAAACACTTGAAAGTTCTTTAAATACCTGCAGTTCGTCTGGCTTGACCAAGACACAGTAGATCAGGGTCAGCAATGCAAGCAATAAAATGCTCATTGCCACACGGGACCGGAAAATACACTCGTTTTTCCGGATGTCCAAGGCATTGACCAACGATGTCCTTTTCTCCTCGTCATCCTTTTCATTTTTGTTCCCAGGATCTCCGGCAAAATGAAAAAGTTTGGCGTGCTCCTTGATAATGGAACTGTAATCTGGCATAAGATTATGTTTTGTCTTTGATATATTCACTCAGCTCAGACCTGAGTCGCAGAAATTCAGCCAAGTAATTTAAATCGGACCTGCTC
>JAJPJP010000366.1 GCA_021324175.1 Chitinophagia bacterium | reverse complement strand
TTTGGCCAAACATGAAACCAGATGAACCCAAGGGTGTCGGGGGAATTGTTCAGGTACCGGATCTTTTCAAAGCCGTCCAGGGTATGTTCAATATCGTTCAGCGAAACGTCTATGGTGTAATTCACCTGCTGCTGCCAGTAATGTTGTTGAGCGTGAGACACTAACGGTAAGCAGTAAGCGATAAATAGTACAATTTTCTTCAACTGTGATATTTTATCAAAAATAGTGATTAGTTTTTTGCCAGGGACTGCAACGGGTGCGCGGGTGCCGGTGGTATGCAGGGTAAGGTAAACTCCTGGTAAACCCGGCATCCTGTCATTAACGGCCTTTCCCGGTAAAAATTATACGGAGTGTATGCATCATGATCTTCAGGTCAAGCGCGATGGAAATATTCTCTATGTATATCAGGTCATACTTCATGCGTTCAACCATCTCTTCAACATTTTCTGCATATCCAAACTGGATCATTCCCCATGATGTCAGCCCGGGTTTTACTTTTAACAGGTACCGGAAATAGGGGGTTTGTTTGAGGATGATGTCAATATAAAACTGGCGCTCGGGTCTTGGTCCTACCAGGCTCATCTCTCCTTTGATGATGTTCCAGAACTGCGGAAGTTCATCAAACCTCCATTTGCGCATCGTCCTTCCCCAATTCGTTATGCGCTCGTCATTCAGGGAGGACAACGCAGGTCCGTCTTTTTCGGCGTCTTCATACATTGACCTGAATTTATAAATGAAAAATTTTCGACCGCGGTAACCAATGCGTTCCTGTGAATAGATGATGGGACCGGGAGAAGACAATTTCACTTTTATGATCGTGTATACCATCAGCGGCGAAAAAAGGATGGTTCCCAGGACGGACACCACGATATCAATCAGTCTTTTGATATTTTGCTGCCAGTCGGGGATCAGGGTTGTCTGGATATCGGAAAGCACGGCACCAAAAACGTCGTTTGTTTTTACCGATCCGGATAAGATGTCCAGTATGTCAGGAACGATTTTTATTTCTACATCTTTCTGGCTGAGCAGTTCAATTATTTTTTCAACCTGCTGTTTGTCTTTTTTCTCCATGGCGATCACCACCAGTTCGGCATGGGTGGCGTCGATGGCATGCTCAATTTGGTTGATGCTGCCGAGCCTGGTTAAAAATTTATTTATTCCGTTGTCGTGGCGGGCATCGTCGCTGACATATCCGATATAATGATAACCTACCGACTGGAGTCCTTCATTGGTATCCTGGAAAATGGTGGAGGCGGTGTTGTTGCTGCCCACCAATAAGGTGTTGAATTTTATTTTCCCTTTTTCGAGTTGTGATTTTACCCTGTTCAGCAACAACAGTCTTCCCGAGGCGGTAAGAATGAATTGGGCAAATACAAAGGTCAGGTAGCTTTGATAATAATAGCGGTAGTCTGTTTGCGGGTCGTTGATGAAAATCAAAAAGAAAAGCAGGGTACATCCCACGAGGCTGCATACAAAAGTGACCGTGATCTCTTTGATCCTTGATTTCTTATACAAGGACCGGTAGGAACCAACGAGCGTGAAGAGCATGAGCCAGCCAACGGGAATAATGGAAATGCCCATCCAAAACCTGTTGTTCAGGTAAAGCTGGTGGTCGATCAAAATCGCTTCCCCAAGCAGGGCGCGACGGGTAAAATATAAAATGATCCAGGTGATGATCGCCGCCAGGTAATCGATCAGAATGTACCAGACAATATGAATCTTCTTTATGGCTAGCATGCGATCTTGCAATAAATTATTAACAAGTATACTTTGTTTTTTGCAGAATTTTATAAGCAATTTCCATGGCACGCAGACCGTCGATTGCCGAAACCAGCGGGGGGGTGTTGTTTAAAACGGCATTTCTGAATTCTTCCAGTTGTAGTTTGACCGTATTGGTTTTTTTATATGCGTTATTTTCTCCCGGGTTTATGTCCACAGCCGGATCGTTGCTGATGTCATGCGCATGGTGCTGATCGATGAGAAGCGTTTTTTTACTGATAAAATCCATGCTGATAAACTTCCCGGATTCATAAAAAAGCATGTGATGGACGGGTGATACCGATAAACGTCCCCAGGTAATATTGGCGACGCAACCATTATTGAATTCAATTCTGGCGTTGATCATATCATCGGTGTCGGAGATGACGGTGGCACTGATTGCATTGATATTTTTTACTTCGCTTTTGACAATGCTTAATATGATGTCAATATCAGAAGCCATCAGCTCAAAAAGCAAATGTTGGTTTTGTATTTCCCGGTTGACCGGCATGATGTTTTTGGCTTCGATAAAAACCGGTTTTGGCGAAAGACGCTGCAGCACGGCGTAAGCCGGGTTAAACCGTTCAGCATAGCCAACCTGGAATTTTACATTCGATTCTTTTATCAGTTTGACCAGTTGCTTGGCCTGGTCAACCGAACCGGCCAGTGTTTTTTCAATGAATACGTGTTTGCCTTTACGGATCGCCTTTTCGCACCATTCAAAACAATCATGATCCGGGGTGGTGATATCCACCATGTCGCAGGCTTCAATGAGGTGATCTACGTTGGGGAAACGATTTATCGCAAGCCTGTCTGTTGTGTAGGCGGCTATCGAATCACTGGATTCATAGAACCCGGCGATCTGCGTCTGATCAACTTCCTTCCAGGTGTTCAAATGTATTGCACCCAGGCTGCCGGCGCCCAAAACACCTACTTTCAGCATCAGTAAAGATTTATGAATCAAATATACCCATTAGCAAAAAACAAACACGGCAGGGATATCCAGAGTATGTGGGAAACCTCCTCAGGAGTCAATGCTTCTTTTTAACGGCGCATTGGATAAGCGGAGCCTGGTGTATTTTGCCAGGTTGCGAAAGGTGAGCGGAATATCTTTGGCGGGGAAAAGTTTTGTTTTGATGATCCGGTTCAGGGTTAAAATGAATACCGGCACATATAAAACGAGGAAACAATAAAAATAGATGTCGTAGATCTTCAGGAAATGGACTCTCATGCAAAACGTATCCAGCCCTCTTTGGCCCAGGAACAACCTGAGGATCCCTTTGATTGCCGAGGATAAGACAGGAACCTTTCCCCAGTTTGTATAGCGGACATCTTCATACCTGTAGCTGGGGTTGTAATTGGGAGGCAGCTGGGTCTTATAATAACTCCAGTTATTCTTGATGTCATCAAATTGCGCCAGTTTTTTTTCCGGAGTGGTAAAATAAAGATTATACGTAGGATCAAGCACCACCCAGCGGTTGTTCACTTCTGCCTCGATTATATTATGTGCGGCAAAAACACCATTGGCTTTCATTTGGGATATGCGCACGGGGAATTGATAATCCTGCAGGACTCTGGCCAGCACCATGGAGTAGCTTCCGCAGGCTCCCTTGGCGGTCATCAGGTCGATCGTTGCGGGATGAAAATAATTCACCTTGAAACCATCGAGTTCTTCATCACCTTCAAAGACCGAATACCTGTTGCTTAAGAGGTTATTGCAGACATGCATTGCCTTAACGACGATGGAATCCTGCGTATCGTCATTGTCGATTGATTTGTTGATGCTGTGCTGGATGGTTTGAAATAATTCGGTCTCATAATTTGCTTCCATCTTCAAATAGAAGATGGAGGCTATTATAAAGCCGTTCAGGAATGTGAGGAAATAAAGATTTCCCACAATTCTTTTGATCAGTCTGAATGGAGTTTTTAGTGACATGCCTTAACCATATTCTAAAGTACGTCTTATCACTGAAAAAAAATAATTCTGTCGGTCAATTTTCCTTTTTTTCCCGCTTTTTCCGGTGGTTAACGGAAGTTTTTATTGAAGACCTGCTCTACCGGAATCCAATGAGGATAAGCCATGGTTTGGGGGGGGAATGATTTTCATGTAATCATCAGATTTTCCGGGAATTGGACATTGTTTGCCCCGGACAACCGCCAAGTATTTGGTCTACCGGATATTCAAATATGGCATCCCGTCAAAGGAAGGGTACATGCTGAGCGAGAGCTTATTTGTTCTTGGAACCAAACAGGCGCTGGAGAAAATTCTTTTTCTTTTTTGTTGTTTGATTATTGGCAGGCTGTTTAGATGGCGTTGTCAGATCATCTTTTTTTTTACCTGAAGCTTCTTTTAAGACTTTTTCTTCATCGGTGGATAGTTTGGAATCTACAGGGATCCGCTGCGTGCTGGTGTCCATGTATTCGCTGGCATTGCCGTTGCCCTGGTCTGCCCCTTCTGCTCCCGGAGGCGGCGTTTTGCTGATCAGGTTTCCGTAATCGTAGGTTCCCTGGATCTGCATATTCTCCGGCTGCACGAATTTTGTTTTCTTATCCAGACCAAGGGTCTTGTCTGCGAGCACTTTGGCGAAAAAATATTCCCATATGGGCGCTGCGGCGTGACCGCCCTCGCCCAGTCTACCGTCAAGGCTGATAAACCGGTCATCGCAACCGATCCAGACACCGGCTAATAACTGCGGCGTATATCCCATAAACCAGGCGTCGGAGTTCGTGTTGGTGGTGCCTGTTTTTCCGCCCATTTCGGTTATGCCCAGCCTTTCGCGCAATCCCCTTGCCGTTCCGATGTCGACGGTGCCCTGCATCATGCGGCACATGGTAAAGGCTGTTGCCTGGCTGATCACTTCTTTTCTTTCTGTATCAAAACGATCCAGCACATTTCCGTTCTTGTCTTCAATGCGAGCAATATAATAGGGCTTGGTGCTGAAGCCGCTCGAAGGGAACATGCTGTATCCCCACAACATTTCATACAGGGACAGGTCACAGGTCCCCAGGGCGATGGAGGGATAGGGTATAATCTTGGTGGGTATATTGATCTGGTGGATGAAATCCGCAAAACGCTGCGGTCCCACCTGTTTGATGATGTAAGCCGAGGCACAGTTCAGTGAATAGGCGAGCGCCGTGGCCATGGAAACCGTGTCGCCATCGCCTTTGCATAAACCACGGGCCGGAACCATGCCGGAGCCGGGGAAGTACTGTGCCATATTCTGCACGGGCGTTTCCGGCGTAAAGCCGGCTTCTTCAATAGCAAGACTGTATAAGAAAGGCTTGATCGCCGAGCCTACCTGTCTTTTTGTGTTGATGTTGGCATGATCATACTTGTAATTCTTAAAGTCGATTCCGCCAACCCATGATTTCACGGCACCCGTCATGGGGTCCATGGCCATAAAAGCCGTCTGCAGCATTTCGCGGGAGTATCTTATCGAGTCCATGGGTGACATCACGGTGTCTTTTTCTCGTTTTGCATTCCAGGCAAACACCTTCATCTGCACCGGTTTTTTGAAACTCTTTTTGATGTCCGCTTCGCTGATGCCATCATCTTCCATATTCTGCCAGCGTTCACTGTCGCGCATGTATCCTTCCAGCAGGTTCTGATGTTCTTTCCAAACGGTTCCTTTTCTCACATTGCTTTGTGCGTCGAGCATTTTTTGCAGGATGGGCAGATGCTTGGCAACCGCTTCTTCTGCATAGACCTGCATCCTGGGGTTGATGGTGGTATAAATCCTCAATCCGTCCTCGTATAAATTATATGGTTCGCGCGTCGCGGGGTTGATGTGGTCCTTGCACCATTTTTTTAATTCCTCCCTGATAAAATCGCGGAAATAGGGAGCCAGACCGTTGTTCTCATCCAGTTTTCTGTAGTTGCTCAGGTCAATGGGTTTTGCCTTGTATTTGGCAGCTTCATCGGCAGAAAGATATTTATTTTCCACCATATTGTTGATCACGGTATTTCTTCTTTCAATCGATGCTTTCGGATTTCTTCTTGGGTTGTAGAGTGTATTTCCTTTGAGCATGCCGATTAATATAGCGGCTTCATCAACCGTTAGGCGATCGGGCTCTTTCTGAAAAAAAGTGCGCGAAGCATTCCGGATTCCGTATACGTTATCGCCAAAGGGAACCGTGTTGAGGTAGAGGGCAAGTATTTCCTGCTTGGTGAAATTCCGCTCGAGTTTGACCGCGATGATCCATTCTTTCAGTTTTTCGATCATGCGCCGGGCAAAATTTTTCGAACCCTGTCCGAGCATGTTTTTTGCGAGCTGCTGGGTGATCGTGCTGCCGCCGCCATCCCGGCCCAATTTCACAAAAGCGCGCATTACCCCCCAGCCGTCGATACCGGAATGTTCATAAAAACGGTGGTCTTCTGTGGCAAGCAGGGCGCTGACCACATTGGGTGAGATATCCTTGTATTCAACATTGCTCCGGTTGCTCTTGTCCCTGTAATATTTTCCCATCGGCGTTCCGTCATCGGCATAGACTTCTGTCGCCAGCATGATGGAAGGGTTTTCCAATTCCTTTAAGGAAGGGAGTTTGTCGAAAACGCCAAAATTGATCAGCACAATCAACAGGACGAGTCCAAATATTCCGATGAAGAAAATTCTCCAGAAGATACGCACGGCTTTTGTCATAGTCAGAGATGATGTTTTGATAAGAAGTTTATCCCACGGGTTTCACCGATCGCCCCGTCAGACAGGATATCGCCAGGCGCTGTCACCCCGGTATGATCAGTGAGCATTACATAATTCAGTATTCCCAGCCCGGTGTACCTCAAAAACCTTACCCGAAAGTAATAAAAGAAAAATGCCGTGCAGATTATTTTCATTAAAGTTTCATTAATGTTTTTGCTTGTGACACGGACCCTTAGAATTTCCCCGGAAAGAATGCAGAAAGGAATTTTCGATATTCCGTAAGGTCCTTATTGACCTTCAACCGATCCAGGTTTTCATCACTGATGATGATGAAAGAATATTTTGTCGCCGGAAGCCAGGAGATGATTTCTCTTGGCGCAAGCTTTCTTGCCTGCTCCAAATAATTCAATGCATCGTTCGCGCTGTCAAAGCCGCTGATGACAACCAGTTTCACCGAATCATCCAAAGAAACATTGTTGATGGGTAAGGTCCGGTTGTAATAGTTTTCCTTGTTATACCGGTTGAATGCATTTCTTGTTTCTGTTACATATACCGGGTCCACTTTTGTAATCACCAGGGCAACATTTTGCGGTTTGTCCGGAGCAAATGCAAAAACAGATTGCTGCGATTGCAGATTCCTGACCATCCGCTCTGAATCCGATTTCAATTTCTGCAAAACATTCCTGATCGAGTCCATTTTTACTTTGGCAAGGGCAGTCTGGACAGAGTCTGCGTGTATTTTCCTGCCTGCGTTCTCTATTGAATCCATTTGATGCTGCAGGTCGGCGAGGTGCGTGGCATTCGTTTTTATCTGCGTGAGCTGGGTATTGGTTATTTTTATTTTAGGCGCGCCGGATTGCGAGGTGTCCGCCTGGTTTTGTTTGCCCGGCTGCAGTGCGCCGATATTTCTTTTTGCTTTTACGATGCCCAGGGTATCCTCATTAATTTGCTTTTTCATCCGGGAAGTATCCATTGTCCGGGTCACCGTCCTGTCATCAGTGGTGACAACGGAATCTTCTTTGGCCCTTTCAATCTTCAGGTTGGTAAGATAATTTTCAATCTGCCTGCGGCGGCCGAGCACATCCAGGAAGGTTTTTGCTTTCTCTGCCATCGGCGTCCCGGTATACCTGTTGATGATATGATTCAGCACGACCCTTGCCGCACTGTCCTGCTCATCGTGAATGTAATAAACCGATTCGATAAAAAGCAATTGGGGTGTCCAGTATTTGTCTCCGTATAAGCTGTCGGCCGATTTCTTTTTTGCGATGGCTTCTTCAAATCTTCCTTCGATAAATGCCGTATAGATATCCTCGTATCTTTTTGTTGCCTGTATTTTGGTGAGTTTGTCGGGGTTCATCGCTTCATCAGGATTGATGATCATCCTCGTATATTTCCCGTTGGCGTAATCCCGCTTCATCCATTGCAGGATACGGTTCGCACCGGCATCATCACCAATCTTCAGGTAGCAATAATACAGGTTGAAGAGTGCTTCCTCACGGTAATGGGTACCCAAAAACCGGTTCAGCAGCGTATCGTACCCGTCGATGGCAAAATAGTAATCCGGGATGCCTTCCTGGTAGGATTTTGCCAGCCTGAACATGGCATGCTCAACGGAATCATTTGATTTTTTTAATTTTTCAGGCGTCAGCGGCAAATTATCTTCTAACGATTTAAACGATATTTCTGCCGGCGCACCATTTTTCCCATTGGGTCCGTTTGCCTGGTCGGTCTCTTTGTCGGCAGACATTCTTTTCTGCGATTGGGCGATCATCGAAGACAAAAACCAATTGTCCGCATTGGGGCGATTGCCCCATTTGGCTTTGAAATCATTGAAGCCTCTTGCCTTCAGTGCGCTGTTGTTAAAATACCAGTCCGTGTTATCGGCACCGTTTCCAAAAGGATTGTTTCCGCCGCCGCTGCTAAAGGGATTCAGCCCGACACCGGCGGTATAACTGTCTTCGTCTTCTTTTAACCCTTGTTTTTTTCTGAGTGCTTTCACCAATTTTTTCAGGTAAGCATCCCGGTCTTCTTTGGTCATGTTCGCCACGCGCTGAAGACTGTCCTGGAGATGAATGATGTTTAAATCGGCGACTATTTTATCAAGTGCTTTTTTTCTTTCTTTATATACCTCAAAGCTGTCAATCGAGCCGGGATTTGCCACACTCACGCTGTCATAGTAATTCTTGGCATTTCTGTATTTCTTATCAAAGAAGGCCATTCCTGCCAGTTGCATGAATGCTTTATTGCGCATGTCGCTGTTTGGCAAACTATTTCTCACGCATTTTAAGAGAAAGTTTATTCCGGCGGCTTTGTGGTTATGCTCCAATTCAATTTGAGCAGCGGTATAATAAATGATATCCCGGTAATCTGCGTAACGTTCTTTCCTTGCCATGCTTTCCATTGCGGCGATATTCTGCGCAACCAGTTTTTCATCATCGCCCTGGTTTTGCCTGATATAATTCAACCTGGCATAGACTTCCATCACCGGGTCATAAGTGTGTTTGATGACCCTTCCATAGAACTCCTGCGCTTTCAGGGGCTGCCTCAGGCGTTCATACATTTGCGCGATCAGGTATTCCCACCTCGCCTGTTCCTGCCTGCTGATGGCACTCGGCAATGTTTTTTCCAGGTAGATAACTGCGCTGTCATAGATTGCCTGCTGATAAAACCACCAGGCCTGGACTTCGAATAAATCAAATTTCAATCTCTCGGGGAATTGCGGGTCGTGTTTTAAGATTTGGATGAGGCTGCTCGCCTGACCCATTGAATTTTGTGCGATATAGGTTTTTACCTGCCAGATAAATGATTCATTCCTGCTCGGGGGCAATGAAAAAACTTTTTTGAGGGCATTTTTCTTCTCCTGGGTAGAAATCGTCAATGCGTTGTTTCCGGTTTCCAGGTCAAAATTACTTCCGATCGGTTTGTCATAACCGCCTTCTTCCTTTGGCGCAAAAACATAATTGATGTATTGAAAGGTGATGTGTGCCGAATCCAGCTTATTGCTGAAATAAAAGGCTTTGCCCATCAGCGTGTACATGTTGTCGATCCAGTCGTTGCGCAGGTCATGATTGAGGATGGCTGCGTTGGCTTTAAAGATGATGGAATCCAATTCCCTCTTATCTTTTGCCGTCGTTTGCAGATCGTAATTGTAAAAAGAAAATAATTTGGCATAATCGTCCCGGTGCTGCGCTTTTGCCCTGTCGAGAATTTCGTTCAGCTTGACGGTAGCATTGAAATAGGCGTTATAGTGGGTGATGGTGTTCTGAATAAAATGCCGCGGCGTCTTGAATTTTTTTATATCTGTTTTTTCCGACCCCAATGTCCGGGTCTCGTATTTTGCCGGTTTGGTGACATCCAGCGAGGAATAGGTGGGCTGCCCGGAAACGTCCAGGAAAAAAAAGGAAAGGAGAATTATTAATAAATTGGTGATCTTATTCACGATATCCGTTTCATTCGCGTCGCAAACTAATGCCTTAATAACTGATTTTCAAGAAATTTATTATAAAATGAGATTGTTTTTTCAGCCGGGTTTTAGATAAGTTGCTACCTTTAAATACAATCTGCTTTTTATGGCAAAATTTGACGCCAACTCAACACTTAAAAGACTGCAAAACAGGTACCGGCTGGTGGTCATGAATGACGATACCTATGAGGAAGTGGTTACGTTTAAACTTTCCCGGTTGAGCGTTTATATTTTTTTGAGCACGATTTTTGTTTTATTAACCGGCTTGACCGTGGCATTGATTGTGTTCACGCCGCTGAAAGTGTATATACCGGGTTATGGAGATGTGAATAATACTAAGGAGCTGCGTGAACTAAAAATACAAACTGATTCGTTAGAGGAGCAGATGAAGTATAAAGATGAATATCTGCAAAACCTGAAAAATGTTTTGCAGGGAACGACATCGGTGAAAAAGGATACTACCAGTCTGGCTATTCCGAAACCCGAAAAAATAAACGATTAAATCCAATTCCAATGTTTAATGCAAAATCCAAAAACGATTTCTCCAGCGAGTCATCTTCCGGCTCCAGCGCAAGCCTTATAGGCGCAGGTACTTCCATGAAAGGCGATATCACGAGCAACGGCGACATGCGCATTGACGGTACTTTAGTCGGCAACATCAATTGCACGGCCAAAGTGATCATCGGTGCAAACGGCGCGGTGCAGGGTGATATCAGCGGTCAGCAGGCCGATATCTTAGGAAAAGTTACCGGAACCATTAAAGTAAAAGATCTGCTGCAGCTCAAAGGCGGCTGCGAGGTGAATGGTAACCTGTCGGCGGCCAAATTGCAGATTGAACCTGATGCAACCTTTAACGGGGAGTGTCACATGGTCAGCACTGCTTCTGGAAGCACAAAGCTAAGTGCGGAAAAAAAGAAAGAGCCCTCTTTTGAGCTCGCGACTTCATAAATTGCCGACAACAAAGAAAAAGCAGCGCAAAGGACCGGTCACAGTGATGACCGATTAATTGTTTTGGTTTTATCTTTGCCGCCATGCAAAGCAAAAATTCTTTTCAAACCCTGCTGCCGGTCCTGTGGATTTTTATTATCAGCATAGCCATTGGCCTGGTGTTTAAAGAGGCGCTGACAAAAACCGGTTTCAATATCTTCGTGCTGAGCGTCGGTAATTTCATTTTATTCCTGGCTACCGCTGGTTCATTCCTTCTTTTTCAAAAAGCTTTACAAAATAACAATCCGCATGTCGTGTTGCGGATGATATACTCCGGGCTCGCGCTGAAAATGTTTGTGTGCGTGGTGGCCATGCTCGCTTATGTGCTCGTGATGCGCAATGAAGTTAATAAAATGGCAATTTTCGGCTGGCTTGGATTGTATTGTATTTATACTTTTACTGAAATAAAAATATTAATGCGCCTGAGCAGGCGACAGAAAAATGGCTAAGAAAGAAGCTCCGCTTACATACCTCCAAAAATTTATACCCGCGGAATCCGCACAGCTGACACTGGATTACCTGCACCAGTTCAAGGTACACCTAACGATCACGCGTGAACGAAAAACGGTTCTGGGTGATTATCGTCATGCGGTCAACGGTAAAAATCATCGTATAAGCATCAACGGTAGTTTGAATAAATATGCTTTTCTCATTACCCTCATTCATGAACTGGCTCATCTGGTAACCTTCCTGCAATATGGAAATCGCGTGCAGGCGCATGGAAGGGAATGGAAGTTGCTGTACCGGAAAATCCTCGAAGATTTTTTGAAACTGCATATTTTCCCGGAGGATATCCTCGCCGCATTAAAAAAATCCCTGCACGATCTTCCTGCCAGCAGCTGCGCGGATGAACCGCTGATGCGCGTGTTGAGAAAATATGATTTTAAAAAAGACAGCTCGCTGTTTGTTGAACAACTGGCAGAGGGTGCTTTGTTTACCATGGAAGACGGAACGGTCTTCCGGAAAGGAAAGAAATTGCGCAAACGCTTTCAGTGTACGGAACTGAGCACGGGCAGGCTGTATCTTTTCAGCGCGATCCATGAAGTGCACCCCGTGGCTATTTAGAAAAACAATGGCGCGGGAGAGCATATGGTTATAGCGCCCGATCATCCGCCGGCTCAGCTTCTGAGGGCAGATCCTGCCGGATCATACAGAGGACCTTTGACGACGGTGGCGGCTATCCAATTCCCAAAGACCAGGACCTCCGCACGGGTACCCGTCGTGGCCAGTGACGGGGGCAGGTAGGCAAAGGCAATGGAGGACCCGGTGGAAACGCCGTAGGAACCCGAGGTGACACGACCTGCAATTTTTCCATCGACCCGAACCGGCTCATTGCCCAGGACGATCGCCTTTGGATTTGCGAGGACCATCGTCACCAGTTTCTTTTTGATTTCCCGTTCATACATCTTTTCCCGCCCAAAAAATTCCTTTTGTTTGGAAACGGCAAAAGCCAGACCTGATTCCAGCGGTGTTTCCCCGGCGGTGATGTCCGAGCCCCAATACAAATAGCCTTTCTCCGCACGGAGTGAATCGATGGCTTTATAACCGCAGGCTACCATCCCGAACGGCCGCCCCGCTTTCCACAGCAGTTCCCACAATGCATCTCCGTCTTTCACGCCGGCATATATTTCGTATCCCAATTCCCCCGTGAAGCCCACCCTCACCAGGTCTGCCGCCACGGCACCCAGCCTGGTTTTTCGCATGCTTAAATAAGGCATCGCTGTTGTTGACAAATCCTGTTGGGTCAGTGATGACAGCAGTTCCCTGGATGCCGGTCCCCAAATGCCAAAGCATGTCAACGAAGCGGTCATGTCCTCCAAAATAACCGATCCGTCATCCGGCAGGTGATCAGTGAGCCATGCCATATCATGACTGTTCAGCGCAGTTCCGGATATCATGCGAAAACGATTGGGCTCCAGTTGCGTGATGGTCACGTCGCTTTCAATCCCCCCGCGATCATTGAGCATTTGCGTATAGGTTACGCTGCCGGGCCCTTTGCTGATCTTGTTGGCGCACAAAAATTCCAGCCACGCTGCTGCACCCTTCCCGGAGATCTCAATTTTTGAAAAAGAGGATTCATCATACAATCCGGATTTTTCTCTTGTCGCCAGCGCTTCGGTGATGATGGCCGTACTCCAGTTTTTTCCTGCCCAGCCATCGGGTCTTAAGTATTCGTAATCCGGGTTTTCATTGGACTGGTAATAGTTAACCCTTTCCCATCCCGATTTTTCTCCAAACACCGCGGCGTGTTTTTTGTGCCATTCATAGGCTGAACTCACCTTCAGCGGTCTTCCTGATTTTTTCTCATCACCGGGATAACGAATGTCGTAATAGCTCTCATAATTTTCTACCACCCTTCCCAGGGTGTAGGAAAATGAACGGTACTGCGCGCCAAACCGGCGGGTATCCATCTCCCACAGGTCGAGTGTCGGATGACCATCGAGCAGCCAGGCAGCCATTTCTCTGCCGACGCCGCCGGCGCCGGCAATGCCATGGGCGCAAAAGCCGGCGGCGACAAAAAACCCTTTTACTGAAGTCGGCCCGAGGCAGAATTCGTTGTCGGGTGTAAAAGCTTCCGGTCCGTTGATTATTTTTCTTATCGGAGCGGTAGCCATCACCGGTACCCGCATCGATGAGTTCACCGCAATTTCTTCCAGTCGCGGCCAGTCCTCCCCCAGCAGTTTTCCATTGAAATCTTCAGGTACCTCATCGATCAATTCCCCATTTAAAAAACAGGGAGCTGACTGTCTTTCATAACCGCCCATCACCAAACCGGCGCCGTCCTGGCGATAGTAGACCAGGTGATCGGGGTCTCGCAGCGTTGGGAGACGGTGGTCTGACGGGGTCAATTGCCGGAACGGGGCTGTCACCAGATACTGGTGACTCATCGCGATGATGGGTATGCGCACGCCGAGCATGCGACCGATTTCGGGGGTGTACAGACCGCAGGCGGCAACCACCATTTGGGTGTTGATCTCTCCCCGGTCGGT
>JAJPJP010000192.1 GCA_021324175.1 Chitinophagia bacterium | reverse complement strand
ATCGAATGCGCTTATACTTACCGCAAGCGCACTCGTAATCTTTGACAGGACCAAAAATTCTTTCACAGAATAGTCCATCCCTTTCGGGCTTATAGGTTCTGTAATTAATAGTCTCGGGTTTCAGGACTTCACCATAAGATCTTTCAAGGATAGAATCAGGCGACGCCAATCCGATTGTTATTCTGGAGAAAGCTGCCTTAGGACGATTTTCTTTTTTAATAGCCATATTCCTGGATTAATTTAAAAAATTTACGTTCCCCGTTCCGGCAAAACGATTTGCGGTCATCGCGTCGAACCCGATAACGGAACTGAATATATTGAACATCAATGTTTTAATGCAAAAATACCTTGGAAAAATGCCAACATGCCTAAATTAAGGACGGCAAAGTTACGATTTTGCAAGAAAAAAACCATAAAATATTGTCAGCCTGCATAAATAGACCAGTTTTGCAAAACATTGAAAATTAAGGAAAAAGTTTTCAATAGAATTGATTCTCTCTCAGCTTCGGCCCCGCTGGAGAAATTTCTCCCGAATAACCGCCTGAACAGGTAAATCCCTGATTTTGCTCTCAAGCCAGGAAATAATATCGAGATAAGAAAATGCGCGGGTAGCAAATGGGTTCTTTTCCAGTTGCTTCAATTTGTTTAGAAGCGACTCAAATTCGAACTTTAGTTCCTGTGGAGCAAGCCTGAATGAGCGCCTGAGAAATTTGAAAATTTCCTCCTCTACTATCCCCAGATTCTCCATTTTTGCCATGAATCTGTACACGGACTTGATCAGGTATTCAAGAATGGAATAATTTGCTAGCTCATAGTGAGCGATAAGGTGAAGCAGACGCGCGTAACATTGGAGATCAGTCCTCAGTTCAACCTTCCAGTTAATTATCTTATTGAGAAAATCAATAGCGGACTCGAAATCTGCACTGCCAAAATAAAGTGAAGCAAATTTGTAGTAGAATACCAGGACACGGTGGCGATCTATATAGAGCTGGTATTCGTCAAGTTTTTGAAGTATTCCGGGCACGAGTTCCCTTCCTTCCGTAAATGTGCCTTCTATAAAATGCCGGTTGATCCTGGCAATGCTGATATAAATGAAAGTCTGGATCTGGTTATTATTATTTTGTGATACGACCTTGGAAGATGAGAACTCCTCGAAGCGGGCCAAGTCCTCCAGGAATTTTTTGTAATTCTGGAGATCAAAATGCGCACTTAGCAAATTGTGCATGCCTTTGATATAATGAGCCGTTTCAATTTCGATCATGAATTGATCCTTTTCGAATAAGTCAACCCATTTTTGTGCGTAGCGGTAATAAAGCAGGAAATCCTGCCGGATGAACGCATACCAGCAATAACTCTGGTAGTAATATAGCCGCTCGTAAAATCCGCTGCAGTCGTCGATCTTCGTAACCCTGTCTTCGAAGAATCGCTGGACAGAAGCTTCGTCATTCATGTTCCTGGCATGCCCGTTTTTGATATACCAACTGTATAACTGCAGCGACAAGTTGGAAAGGTTCCCAACGAGCTGCAATTGACGATTGGTTTCATCGACTTCACGAGTAAGTTGTTCCGCGCGATCCTGCATGCTCCGCGTAATATGAAGCGCTTCAATTTTTTTTTCGAAAAACAAAACCTGCAATAAAAAGCTCAACTGGTTGCTGGCCCGCGCCGTTTCTTTGATACGGTCCAGCGTTTTGAGACTCTGTAGATATAGTCCCTTATTATACAGGATGCGGGCAAAATCCAGTTGCTCGTGCAAGTGAATATCAATATTATCCTCGTTTTTGATAAGGCGGAGGCTCGATAGAATTTCTCGGTAAAGGTGGCCTTTGATATTGGGCAATTGCTGCTTGGAAAGTCCTTTGTTCTTTTTCAGCAATTGGGACTCGTCGAAAACATCCATTCCATCAATTGCATCGAACAGCTGGATTATTTTCAAATCGTCTGTCGATGAATTACGTCTGACATAGAGCTTAAAATTGCGTTTTTCCGACTTTTTTAGCGATTTGATTAACTGAAATAATGTATCAGAAGAGCGGTTGGGCATTGTATTTAATATCCTTTAAAATCCTTTACCAGCAAGGCTTTTGGCTATTTTTTAACGGATTAACAAGTGTATAGTGAGGCCAATTTTGATTTCCCTGCTAGGTCAATTAACGATAAATTGGGCTTTCTTGTTTTTGCTCACCACAACATAATTTATGCCTGACAAAAAAGTATTCATTTTCGACACGACGCTTCGCGACGGCGAGCAGGTGCCTGGATGCAAACTTAACACAAATGAGAAAATAGAGGTCGCTCTGAAGCTTGAAGAACTCGGAGTGGATATCATAGAAGCAGGTTTTCCGATATCGAGCCCAGGCGATTTTCATTCGGTGGAAGAAATTTCAAAGATGGTTAAAGAGACAACGATTTGCGGTTTAAGCAGGGCGGTCCAAAAAGATATTGAAGTCGCAGCTCAGGCCTTGAAACATGCGGCGCGTCCTCGTATTCATACGGGAATTGGGACATCCGATTATCATATTCGAAGCAAGTTCAATTCGACCAGGGAAGAGATTTTAGCCAGGGGCGTTCAGGCAGTAAAATGGGCTAAGAACTTCGTAGATGATGTCGAGTTTTACGCCGAGGATGCCGGAAGAACTGAAAACGATTACCTGGCGACTGTAATCGAAAAAGTGATCGAGGCCGGCGCGACGGTCGTTAACATACCTGATACCACTGGGTATTGCCTCCCCCACCAATATGGAGAAAAAATTGCATACCTGGTCAATCATGTAAAAAATATTGACAAAGCGGTAATATCCTGTCATTGTCACAATGACCTTGGATTGGCTACCGCCAACTCCATTGCAGGCGTAATCGCCGGAGCGCGGCAAATCGAGTGCACTGTGAATGGTTTGGGGGAACGCGCAGGCAACACTTCCATGGAAGAATGCGTTATGATACTTAAGCAGCATAAACACCTCGGTTTCTTCACAGAAATAAGGACACCTCTTTTAAACCCGATCAGTAGGCAAGTTTCCGATACAATGCGAATGCCTGTGCAACCCAACAAGGCAATCGTCGGTTCAAATGCCTTCTCTCATTCCTCCGGCATTCATCAGGATGGCTTTTTGAAGAATTCACTTACATACGAGATCATTAGCCCAGAAGATGTGGGGGCCGACGGCTCAAAAATTGTGCTTACCGCAAGGAGTGGCAGAAGCGCGCTCGCCTTTCGATTCCAAAAGATTGGCTACGATTTCACAAGGAATGACATAGACGTGCTCTATGAAAAATTCCTTAAAGTAGCTGATACGAAAAAGGAGGTAATCGAAAGCGATTTGCATGACATGGCGAATTCTTACAGATTAAATGCCGCGTTGGCATAACATAAGCAGTTAAGGCAAACATCGGGGAAAAACAACTAGAACAGAAAAGATTACGATGAACAAAACATTATTTGAAAAAATCTGGGACAGTCACGTTGTAAAAACGATTGACGGCGGCCCTTCGGTCATATATGTTGACAGGCATTTCATACATGAAGTCACAAGCCCGCAAGCTTTTGCAGGTCTTAAGAAAAGAAACATTTCAGTATTTCGCCCCGCACAAGTCGTCGCGACGGCCGATCACAATGTGCCGACTATTGAACAGAATTTGCCAATCAAGGAAGAATTATCACGATTGCAGGTCGAAGCTCTCAAACGGAATTGCGCGGACTTTGGCATAGAATTGTATGGCCTCGGGCATCCTTACCAGGGAATCGTCCATGTTATAGGGCCGGAATTAGGAATTACCAGGCCAGGTATGACTATCGTATGCGGCGACAGCCATACATCAACCCACGGCGCATTTGGCGCAATTGCCTTTGGTATCGGGACAAGCGAAGTTGAAATGGTTCTGGCGACGCAGTGTGTGTTGCAGACTAAACCAAAACTAATGCGCATAAATGTTGATGGCGAACTTAACAGAGGGGTAGTCGCCAAAGACATCATACTGTACATTATCTCAAAAATTTCGGCCAGTGGCGCCACCGGTTATTTTGTTGAATATGCAGGATCGACAATTCGAGGTCTTTCAATGGAAGGCCGAATGACAATTTGCAACATGAGTATAGAAATGGGAGCGCGCGGCGGCATGGTCGCACCCGACGAAATAACCTTTTCTTACATGAAAGGACGACATTTTACACCCAAGAACCAGGACTGGGACGAAAAGATTGCCTACTGGTCTACATTGTATAGTGAAGATCACGTATTGTTTGATAGTGAAATTAATATTAACGCCTCCGAAATAGAACCCATGATCACCTATGGAACAAACCCTGGAATGGGCATTGCGATTACGGGGCATATACCCAGTCTCGAGGAGATTAGTGACCAGGAAAAGCCTTCATTCGAAAAGTCTCTTCAATATATGGGTCTCCAACCCGGGACCGATATCAGAGGCAAAAAAGTAGATTATGTTTTTATTGGAAGTTGTACAAACAGCAGAATTGAGGACCTGCGCATGGTTGCCTCATTCGTAAAAGGGAAAAAGAAGGCTGCTGGAGTCGAAGTCTGGGTAGTTCCTGGCAGCAAGCAAGTGGAAAAGCAGGCAATCGAGGAAGGGATAGGCAAAATTTTCGAAGATGCCGGATTCAATCTGCGCCAACCCGGATGTAGCGCTTGCCTGGGCATGAATGAAGATAAAATTCCGGCGGGCAAATATTGCATTTCCACTTCGAACAGGAACTTTGAAGGTAGACAAGGCCCAAATGCGCGCACGATGCTGGCAAGCCCTCTTACAGCTGCTGCTGCGGCAATCACCGGCCGTATCACGGATGTCAGGGATCTGATTTGAGTAACCAACGCAATCGACATGAAACATTTTATTTCGATCATTATCTTTTCATTTTTTATGATCACGATTAATGCCCAAACATTCACGCTAAAAAGCAGGGACATCGGTGGACAGGCTACAGAAAAACAGGTATATAATGGATTTGGCTGTTCGGGAGAGAATCTCTCGCCTCAGCTGTATTGGGAAAACGTACCCGCAGGTACAAAAAGTTTTGCTGTGACGATGTACGACCCTGATGCTCCTACCGGCAGCGGATTCTGGCATTGGGTCGTGTTTGATATACCGGCTGGAGTTACCGAGTTGCCGACTGGCGCAGGAAATTCTGCAAAAGGGCTTTTACCCGCTGGTGCGATCCAGAGTAACACTGATTTTGGTCAGCCTGGTTACGGAGGTCCCTGTCCGCCGCAAGGTCATGGCTTCCATGAATATCGAATAACGGTTTATGCACTAAAAACGGATAAACTCGGATTGGATAAAAACGCCACTCCGGCATTTGTTGGCTTTAATCTTTTTTCGAACCTGATCGCAAAGTCGACATTAGTGATGTATTACAAAAGATAGCACACCATGAGCAAAAGTTTTACCACGATACGATCAACCGGCGTACCTCTAAAAATTGAAAATATAGACACGGACCAGATAATTCCCGCCAGGTTTCTGAAAGCCACTACCAGGGAAGGATTTGGTCAAAATTTATTCAGGGACTGGCGATTTTATTCAGATGGTCGTCCAAAAGAAGGCTTTATTCTAAACGATCCGGGTTATCATGGTAAGATTCTTGTCGCTGCAAAGAACTTCGGATGTGGATCAAGCCGCGAACATGCCGCGTGGGCGATTAAGGACTATGGGTTCGACGTCGTCATTAGCAGCTTCTTTGCCGATATCTTCAAAAATAATGCGCTCAATAATTTTCTTTTACCCGTAACCGTAAGCGAGAATTTTCTGCAATTGATTTTTGATGCGATTCGGCAAGATGCTGAAACACTTATCGAAGTAAACCTCGATAAGCAACTAATTCAACTGGCAGGAATTGGGACTGAGGAAAAATTTGAAATCGACAACTATAAAAAAACCTGCATGCTTAACGGCTATGACGATATTGACTACTTGTTAAGTATTACGCAGGAAATCGAAAAATTCGAGGCTTTGAGAATCTAAAAGATTGGAAACATTATGAACAAGAACATTGTCGTAATCGAAGGCGACGGAATTGGTCCGGAGGTTACAAGACAGGCGATAAAGGTGCTTAATGCGATTGGTGAGCAATTTAATCATGAGTTCGCTTACCGATACTGCCTTATGGGGGCCATAGCGATTGATAAGACGGGTAACCCCTTACCGGATGAAACGGTTGAATCTGCGCTAAACAGCGATGGCATCCTTTTTGGCGCTATTGGCCACCCAAAATACGATAACGACCCTACGGCCAAGGTGAGGCCGGAGCAGGGCCTGCTGAAGCTTCGTAAGTCACTACAGCTGTTCGCCAATATTAGACCAATAACGACCTATCCTTCACTTCACCATCTCTCCCCACTGAAAACAAAGAGCATCGAGGATGTCGATTTCATCATTTATCGGGAGTTAACCGGAGGGATTTATTTTGGGAAGAAAGAAACCAGTGCCGACGGAACAACCGCATCAGACGCTTGTATCTATTCAAAGGAAGAGATCGAGCGAATCGCACATCTTGCATTTCGCCAGGCACAGCGCCGCAGGAGAAAAGTGACGCTGGTTGATAAAGCGAATGTTTTAGAGACATCAAGGCTTTGGAGAAAAGTGGTAAAAGAGATTTCGTCAAAATATACCGACGTTGCACTTGACTTTCTTTTTGTTGATAATGCTGCTATGCAGATTATCCTAAATCCGAAACAATTTGATGTCATTTTGACTGAAAATATGTTTGGCGACATCATTAGCGACGAGGCGAGCGTAATTAGTGGTTCCCTGGGATTGCTTCCTTCTGCGTCGATCGGAACTGGCTCCGCGCTTTTTGAGCCGATACATGGCTCGTATCCACAGGCCGCAGGAAAAGACGTAGCCAATCCCCTGGGTTCGATACTGTCGGTAGCGATGATGCTTGACCACTTTGGTTTGGAGAAGGAAGCCTTATTGGTCAGAACTGCGGTGAATTGGACTCTTCAACACGGCTTTGTAACTAAAGACATTGATCCTGTTAATTTTTATTTTACCTCGACGATCGGTGAATTGATCAGTGAATTTGTATCGAACAAGATACCAGTAGATGTGAATAGGGAAAATATCGAATTGAGAAAATCGACTATTATATAAAATTGGCCTTGCAGTGGAAAATCCATCGCCGGGCTAACAGTTTACGAAAGAAAATAAGAAAAGGAATTCAATTTAAGTTCTTTGTTTTATAAGTGGCGGTTCGTATATTCGTTGCATAATTTTTTTTTCATGCCTGTCAAGGGGTCAAATAATGTACAAAGTCTAATCACGCTGATTATTGTGGTGGTCATTATTATACCTGCATGTTTTGGGGGCAGTTAAGAATTTTAAATACCGAAATAAATTTGACCCGCCTCCAAAAGAAGGCGGGTTTTTTTATTTGACGCGAAGGAATAACGGGAGCAAGAGATAAGGACACGATTTTCAGATGAACACATAGGAAGAATTTTTATAAACGTCAAAAGTGTTTCAACGATGGCAGCATACTATGATGATAAAACCATTCTTTACCTGAATGGACAATTTGTGAAGGCGTCGCAAGCAAAAGTTGACCTCTACAGCCAAACCCTCCATTATGGCTATGGTGTTTTTGAGGGGATTCGATCATATCGTACTGACAGCGGCGAAACTAAAATCTTCGAAGCTCTGGCGCATTTCGAACGGTTGAAAAGATCTGCGGAGGCGTTGAATATTCCCTACCCTTTTTGTGGATCAGATTTGATCGAGTCAACTTATGAATTACTAAGGCAGAACAATTTACAGGATGCCTACATCAGGCCACTCGTATTTTCACCGGCGAACATGAGTTTTGCACCCAATACTGAGTCATTTATTTCGATAGAAGTCTGGAAGATGGCAAAGTTTCTTGGGGATAAACTCATTAAAGTCATGACGTCTCCCTTTGAGCGGCCCAATCCTAAGGCATTCAAAATTGAGGCGAAGGCCACGGGTCATTACGTGAATTCAATTATTGCCAGCCAGGACGCAAAAGCCAAAGGTTATGAAGAAGCGCTTCTCAATGACATGAACGGGTTTGTCGCCGAAGCGCCGGGAGCCAACATGTTCTATGAAAAAGACGGGATCATTTTTACGCCGCCCCCGGGAAATATTCTACCGGGTATAACCCGGGCGGCAGTGATAGACATTTGCCACGAGCTAGATATACCGACGGAAGAGAAGTTCTTTAAGACAGATGACGTCAAAAGTGCTGATGCGGCCTTTTTTTGCGGAACAGCCGCGGAAGTCATCGGATGGCAAAGCCTGGATGATGTTTCGTTTAAAAAAAATTGGGAAGATTCGCTCAGCCGAATAATCCAGGAAGCCTACAAGGCAAGAGTTATAGAACGGGAATTTAGGTTTGCGCCTGTGTAGTCCAGGGCGTTTCACCCGATCTGACAAGCAGAAATATTCTTTAAACTGGAACACAAATCAAAACGATCATGTCCGAAATGAACAAATACTCCAAAACGTTGACTCAAGATGAAACGCAACCTGGCGCGCAAGCCATGCTTTATGCCATTGGTTTTAGAGATGAGGATTTTTCTAAAGCACAGGTCGGCATTGCCAGTATGGGTTGGGACGGAAATCCATGCAATATGCATCTTAACGATCTCGCAACGGCTGTTCGGCAGAGCGTCGTAGCAGAAGGCCTTGTCGGCCTGAGGTTTAATACAATTGGTGTGAGTGACGGAATGAGTATGGGAACGGACGGCATGCGATATAGTCTTGTGAGCCGGGATGTAATTGCCGATAGTATTGAAATCAACGCGGGGGCGCAATATTATGACGCGCTGATTACCATACCCGGCTGTGATAAAAACATGCCCGGAAGTATTATGGCCATGGGGAGATTGAATCGTCCTTCCATCATGATTTACGGCGGTACCATTGCGCCAGGACATTACAAGGGAAATGATCTCAACATCGTTTCTGCATTTGAAGCGCTTGGCAACAAGATTGCCGGCCAGTTGAATGAGGAAGATTTTAAAGCTATTGTACGGAACGCCTGTCCGGGAGCAGGTGCATGCGGTGGCATGTATACGGCCAACACCATGGCCTCTGCCATTGAGGCAATGGGAATGAGCCTTCCCTTTTCCTCCTCGAATCCCGCCCTAAGTCATGAAAAACAAAACGAATGCGCCGCTGTTGGAAAAGCAATACGACTATTACTTGAGAGAGATATCAAACCCAGGGATATCATGACGCGAAAAGCCTTTGAAAACGCAATTACCGTGGTAATGGTGCTTGGGGGCAGCACAAATGCCGTATTGCACCTCATTGCGATGGCCAAAAGTGTCGGCGTAAGAGTGACCCAGGATGATTTCCAGGCAATTAGCAACAAAACGCCGGTTCTTGCCGATTTTAAACCAAGCGGAAAGTACCTGATGGAGGACCTTCACGAAATCGGTGGAATCCCCGCCCTGATGAAATACCTCCTGAAACAATCGTTGCTTCATCGCGACTGTCTCACGGTTACGGGCAAAACCATTGCGGAAAATCTGAGCGATGCGCCTGACCTCAATTTCTCAAACCAGGACGTGATTCATCCGCTGGAAAATCCGGTCAAGGTCACAGGGCATTTGCAAATTCTATATGGTAACCTCGCTACGGGTGGCAGCGTTGCCAAAATCTCTGGTAAGGAAGGCAATCGTTTTGAGGGTACCGCCAGAGTGTTTGATGGAGAACATGACTTTATCCGGGGGATACAAAGCAAGCGGGTGCACGCTGGCGATGTAGTGGTCATCAGGAATATTGGGCCGAAGGGAGCTCCCGGAATGCCTGAAATGCTTAAACCGACCGGGGCGATTATCGGTGCTGGCCTCGGTAAATCCGTCGCTCTGATAACCGACGGCCGCTTTAGCGGCGGTACGCACGGATTCGTTGTTGGACATATTACTCCGGAAGCAGTTGAAGGAGGCTTGATTGGTATCGTCGAAGACGATGATGTTATCGAAATTGATGCCGTTCAAAATAAAATCACACTGAAAGTTGATGAAAAAGAAATTGTGAAGAGAAAGGCAGCCTGGAAGAAGCCGGCGCTCAAAGCATCGAGCGGAATTTTATTCAAATACGCAAAATATGTAAAAAATGCAGCTGAGGGATGTGTCACCGATGAAGACTGATGACGAAAGTGGATTCACCGTGCATTAAATTAAAATTATGAGTAAAGAATATTTCGTTACGATGGCTGACTACAACTTGTGGGCAAACAAGAAACTATGCGGTTGGCTTGCAGAAATTTCTGACGACCAATGGAACCAGCCGATTGTCAGCAGTTTTAACAGCATCAGGGAAACGGTTCTGCATATGTGCGGCGCAGAATCTGTCTGGGTCGAGAGAATGAATAAGGTTACCTCGCCGTCGTGGGCACCCTCGACGTTCAAAGGCTCAAAAGACGAACATATCAGCTTGCTGATAAGCTCTTCGGAATCGCTCAAAGAGTTCACTGCGAAGATTCCTGAAAGTGTATTGAATTCTCTTTTATTCTTTCGAAGGCTAAACGGCGAGGAAAATATGATGCCATATTACCAGATACTAGCCCACGTATTCAATCACTCGACCTACCACCGGGGACAACTAGTCACCATGCTAAGGCAGGCAGGCTTTACGACTGTTGGCAGTACGGATCTGTCCGTTTATTTTAAATCTGTAGCAACAGAATCAAATGCAAACTAAAAACCAGCGAAAATGAACACACTTGAAATGCCGAGGGAAAGTACAAAAACTGAATTCAAAAAAGTCGAAAATCTCAGCGGAAGCGAAGCTGTAATGCGGGCGCTCATCGAAGAATCGGTGACAACGATTTTCGGATATCCCGGTGGCGCGATCATGCCCATATATGATGCATTATACGACCATCAGCATGAACTGCAGCATATTTTAGTCAGGCATGAACAAGGTGCTGTTCATGCGGCCCAGGGATTCGCCCGCAGCAGCGGCCGTACAGGAGTCGTTTTTGCAACCAGCGGGCCAGGGGCGACAAACCTTGTAACCGGGCTGGCCGATGCGATGATCGACAGTACACCCGTCGTATGCATAACAGGACAGGTCTTTGCTCACCTGCTCGGTACTGACGCATTCCAAGAAACTGATGTAATCAACATCACCACACCAGTGACAAAATGGAATTACCAGGTAACAGAGGCGCACGAAATTCCAGCTGTTCTTGCCAAGGCATTTTATATTGCGGGCAGCGGTAGGCCCGGCCCCGTCCTGATCGACATAACAAAGAATGCACAATTGCAAAAATTTGACTACGGCGGATATTCGCGCTGCACACACATTAGAAGCTACAGGCCTAAACCCCATGTCCGGAAAAAATATATTGAAGAGGCAGCCCAATTAATCAATGAAGCACACAAACCTTTCGTGATATTTGGCCAGGGCGTCATCTTGGGAAATGCTGAAAAAGAATTCAGGAATTTCATCGAAAAAACCGGCATTCCGGCGGCCTGGACAATTATGGGAATGAGCGCAATTCCAACTGACCATCCTCTCGCCGTAGGTATGCTTGGCATGCACGGAAATTATGGCCCTAATGTGCTGACCAATGAGTGCGATGTACTGATCGCCATTGGGATGCGGTTTGACGACCGCGTAACTGGCAGACTGGACAAATATGCCAAGCAGGCCAGGGTCATTCACCTGGACATAGATCCTGCTGAGATCGATAAGAACGTTAAATCAACTGTGGCTGTATGGGGCGATTGCAAAGAGACGTTGCCGTTACTTACGGAAATAGTCAATCGAAGGTCCTATCCTGAGTGGCTGGAGAGGTTCAGGGAGTACCAGAGGCAGGAAGATGAACAATGTATTGTTCCGGAACTCAATCCAAAGAGTGAAGTCTTGACAATGGGAGAAGTGATAAAGGTGCTTAACGAGCTGACGGAAGGGAACGCAATCATTGTGACCGACGTAGGTCAGCATCAGATGGTGGCATGTCGCTATGCCCGGCACAACAGGACACAAAGTAATATTACCAGTGGCGGTCTTGGCACAATGGGATTTGCACTGCCAGCGGCAATTGGCGCGAAGTTCGGAGCTCCGGATCGTACTGTTGTTGCCATCATTGGCGATGGCGGATTCCAGATGACACTACAGGAACTTGGAACAATTATGCAAAGTAATGTCGACATAAAAATTTTGATTCTCAATAACAATTTTTTGGGAATGGTTAGGCAATGGCAGCAACTATTCAACGACAGACGCTATTCATTTGTTGAAATCGCCAGCCCCGATTTTGTAACGCTGGCCAGTGCCTACAAGGTAGAAGGCAGGCGGGTTAGTCAACGCACTGAACTTTCCGGAGCGATGGCTACCATGATCAACCATCGTGGCGCATATCTTCTGGAGGTGATGGTTGGAAAGGAAAATAATGTTTTTCCGATGGTTCCTCAGGGATGCAGTGTCGCAGAGATCAGACTAAAATAGTTTCATAAAAAAAAGTACAAACGCGCTGTCAATGACGATAACAGCTTTCAAAAAGAAGTGGGACGCAAATCTATATGACGGGAAACACTCTTTTGTATCCCGTTATGGCGAAGACCTCATTCAGCTGCTGGACGCAGGCCCTGGAAAACTGATTCTGGATCTGGGCTGCGGAACCGGTCACCTGACAGCCCGAATTGCATCCTCCGGCGCGGACGTCGTTGGATTGGACAACTCGAGCGATATGATCGCAAAGGCGATCGACGATCACCCCGACATAAAATTCATTTTGGGCTCAGCCAGTGATTTCCATTTTAGAACACAATTCGACGTAATATTTTCCAACGCAGTTTTGCATTGGGTTCATGAAAAGGAAAAAGCAATTGAATGTATGTTTGAAAACCTGAAGCCAGGAGGAAGGCTTGTCATCGAGATGGGTGGCAGAGGCAATATTCAGAGCATTCTAAATGCGATTCAAGCTGTATTTGAAAAACATGGAATGCCCGGGAAGAACGGTTTCCCATGGTATTTCCCTTCTCTCAGTGAATATGCCGGTTTGCTCGAATCTTCAGGATTCCGGGTCGTGGAGGCCATGCATTTTGACAGGCCAACTGCTTTGCAGGATCCGGAAAACGGGATCAAAGACTGGCTAAGAATGTTTGGCAAATCATATTTTACGCATCTCGATGACAAGGAAACTGATGAAATTCTAAGTGAAATTCAGGAGACCCTTAAGGCGACAAACTTCCGTGATGGCAAATGGTTTGCTGACTACAAAAGGCTGCGAGTCATTGCGATCAAGGAAAAATCCAAAGTGCTGTGACATTCAAATAAATACTGAATAATAAACACTGTGATATGCAGAAACCCGAATTTACAATTACGGTATATACAGAAAACCAGATCGGTTTGCTCAACCGGATCGCCATCATTTTTTCGCGGCGTAAAATCAATATCGAAAGCCTGAATACATCTCCGTCTGAAATTGACAGTGTGCACAGGTTCACTATCGTTATAAATGAAACCGAAGATGTAGTACGCAAACTCTGCAGGCAAATTGAAAAGCAGGTTGATGTGCTGAAAGCCTATTATAATACCAATGATGAAATTATCTGGCAAGAGCTCGCTTTATACAAAGTTCCCACAGCAATAATCGCCGAAAAAGTAAAAGTGGAAAGGCTTCTTCGGGAATATGGCGCAAGGGCAGTCGCGATTCGAACGGACTATATTGTCTTTGAGACTTCGGGTCATCAGGAAGAAATAGAAGGGCTCGTTGGGGCCCTGGAGCCATTTGGTCTTATTGAGTTTGTTCGTAGCGCAAGGGTGGCTATCATTAAGGACAGCAAAGGTTTTCATGAAAAACTGAAGGAATTTGAATCGGAAGAGCCTGGCGCAGGATTGATTGAAAACGAATTTCTGGACCAACAGGATGAAGTCTTCACGATGTAAACCAATGGAGGAATAGTTCCAAAATTATTTAAGAGGTCTAACTATAAATCAAAAACCAACATGGCAAAATTAAATTTCGGCGGTGTGGAAGAAAATGTAGTCACCCGCGACGAATTTCCACTTAGCAAAGCACAGGAGGTGTTGCGCAACGAAACCATCGCCGTCATTGGTTACGGCGTTCAAGGGCCCGGCCAGGCCCTGAACCAAAAAGACAATGGCATCAATGTTATCGTTGGTCAGCGAAAGAATTCCAAGACCTGGGATAAAGCTGTCCGCGACGGGTTTGTGCCTGGCCAGACTCTCTTTGAAATCGAAGAAGCGCTGAAACGAGGTACCATAATCTGCTATTTACTCAGCGATGCCGCCCAGATCGCAGTATGGCCAACAGTTGAAAAACACCTTACGCCAGGCAAGGCCCTATATTTCTCCCACGGCTTTGGAATTACATTCAGCCATCAAAGTCACATCATACCTCCTAAGGATGTCGACGTTTTTTTGGTGGCTCCAAAAGGAAGCGGCACATCTCTCAGAAGAATGTTTCTGCAGGGTCGCGGCTTGAACAGTTCATACGCAATTTTCCAGGATGCAACAGGAAGAGCGAAAGAACGCGTAATCGCCCTCGGAATTGCCGTGGGCAGCGGATATCTATTCGAAACAACTTTCAAAAAAGAAGTATACAGCGACCTCACGGGGGAAAGAGGAACATTGATGGGCGCTATCCAGGGAATTTTCGCAGCTCAATATGACGTACTTCGCAAGAAGGGACATTCCCCATCCGAAGCATTTAACGAAACAGTGGAAGAATTGACTCAGTCGTTAATGCCGCTCGTGGCAGAAAATGGAATGGACTGGATGTATGCCAATTGCAGTACAACAGCCCAACGTGGAGCCCTTGATTGGTGGAAAAGATTCCGGGATGCGACCCTGCCGGTTTTTACCGAACTGTATGAAAGCGTTGAAGCGGGAAAAGAATCACAACGTTCCATCGATTCGAATTCGCAGACAGACTACCGCGAAAAGCTGGAAGCCGAATTAAAAGAATTGCGGGAAAGTGAAATGTGGCAAGCTGGAAAAACAGTCCGAGGCCTAAGGCCTGAAAATCAAAGGTGAATGTCAAATCCTGCAAGACCCACAACTAAGAATGGAATTAATGTCAGAAACAAAAAACAAGCATCCGGAAGTCGTCGCACTTCGCACATGGAAAGAATATTTAGGGGAATCGCTTCTCATTATTTTTAGCGTGGTGCTCGCTATCATCCTGAGTGAAGTAATTAACAAACTCCATGAAGACAGGCAAACGCACGAAGTCATGCGCGAATTGCAGGAGGAATTAATTGCAAACGAAAATGCGGAAGAGATTCAATACGCATATCATCAGGAAGTGCTTAGGAATATTGATTCAGCGCTTTTGCACAGAGAATTTTTGTTGAAGGTGCTCGATAGCGGCCGCGTACACCTTTATGTGCTCGCGCCGGATGGTGTACTTAGGGAAGATTTGAATGATATTGCATGGCAAGTCGCAAAGCAGTACAACATCTTTTCGAAACTCGATCTGAAAACGCTGGGTTTGCTGATTGATATTTATAACCACCAGCAGCGAATTGCGAAGACAGAAGATGAAATCGGCAAAGTCCTGCTGTCTTTTGAATCGAGGAAACCGGAAAATGCCAGGACAACGTTGATCTTGATGCGTGATAACTATCACGCATGGGCAGTCGATCGGGCACCGGGTCTGCTAGCGAATTACAAAAAGGCCATAGATGCACTAAATTCTTATTGACAACAATATTCCATTATGAGCATAGAGGAAATGACTTATCCGTTGGACTTCGTAAAAGCAAAAGAACGCATTGGGAAAATCGTTGCTAAGACGCCCCTGCAGCTAAACAGGAGTCTTTCGCGCCGCTACCAGGCCAATATCTACCTGAAGCGTGAAGATCTGCAGGTAGTGCGGTCTTACAAATTAAGGGGTGCTTACAACATGATGAGCAGTCTTTCGCCTGAACAGCTGCAGGCAGGAGTAGTTTGCGCCAGCGCTGGTAATCACGCGCAAGGCTTCGCCTATTCCTGCAAGAAACTTGGGGTGCGAGGGACCGTTTTTATGCCAATTATAACACCCAACCAGAAAGTAACCCAAACCAAGATGTTTGGTGAAGACAAGGTGGAAATCAAGCTGGTTGGAGACACGTTCGACGATTGTGCCGAATCCGCAAAAGAATTTACGGAAATACATCATATGACATTCATCCCGCCATTCGATGATTTCCGGATCATCGAGGGACAAGGCACGGTTGGGATGGAAATTCTAGAGCAGCAACCCCTGGTCGATATTCTGTTCATACCCGTTGGGGGGGGCGGTCTGGCATCAGGCGTCGGATATTATTTCAAAACTTATTCACCGCGGACCAAGACAATTGGCGTTGAACCAGAAGGCGCTCCATCAATGCTCGAAGCGATAAAGGCGGGTCACCCGGTAACACTCGAATCAATTGAGCGATTCATAGATGGAGCTTCAGTCCGCCGGACGGGCGATATTACATTCAGAATTTGCCGGGACGTTCTTGATGAATTACGATTGGTTCCGGAGGGAAAGGTCTGCTCGACGATCCTGAAACTTTATAATGAAGACGCAATTGTCGTCGAACCGGCAGGCGCAATGTCAATCGCAGTTCTCGACAGCTTTGCCGGTGAAATTAAGGGCAAGAACATCGTATGCATCGTTAGCGGGAGCAATAACGATATCGACAGAATGCAGGAAATAAGGGAACGATCGCTTCAGTATGAAGGCCTTAAGCATTATTTCCTAATCCGATTCGCCCAAAGGCCTGGTGCACTTAAGGAATTTGTCAACCATGTCTTAGGTCCGAATGACGATATCACCCGGTTCGAATATATGCAGAAGCACAACAAAGAAACCGGACCCGCTTTGGTTGGAATTGAGCTTCGCTCTAGGGAAGATTACAAAGTTCTCATGAGCAATCTGAAAAAATTTAATATCAATTATACTGAGTTGAACAAGGACGATAACATGTTTGGCTACGTCGTATAGCTGGATAACTCTATGTTATTTGTGGAAAATATGGATTGTCAGTTTGTGCAGAAATTCATATTTATTCCGTAATTTCAAAAGAATCGGTGCTGCTATTTTGAAAAAAATCATAGTTTTTTTGATTTTAATTAGATAATATTCAATAATTGACTGAACATGAGGGACATCGGCTTATATGCAGCTGAATTTGAACGGGATGCGTGTGGTATTGGTTTTGTTGCCAACATAAAAAGCAATAAATCGCACCAGATAGTGTCAGATGCGCTGACTATCCTTGAAAATATGGAACACCGGGGAGCCTGCGGTTGCGAAAACAATACGGGAGACGGTGCAGGCATCATGATCCAGACTCCACACGAATTTTTTTTTGACGAGTGTGTGAAACTAGGAATCCACTTGCCGTCGTATGGTCGCTATGGCGTGGGAGTAATTTTCTTTCCGCGGGACATAAAACTCAGGGAGGAAAGTCGCGAGATTTTTAACCGTTCGGCTGAAAAGCTCGGCTTAGAAATCCTTGGCTTTCGCAAAGTACCTGTCAATCCTGACGGGATTGGACAGACCGCCTTGTCCGTGGAGCCCGAAATTGAACAGGTTTTCATTGCCTGCCCGGATCACATCAACAATTCCGATGAGTTTGAACGAAAATTATTTATCCTCCGCAATTGCGCAAGCCATTTGATCAATGGGACGGTAAAAAAGGATTCAATTGGATTTTACATCGCCTCTCTATCATATAAAACGGTAGTGTACAAAGGTCAGCTTACGAGTTTGCAGGTGCGCAACTACTTTCCCGACCTGGGTAACAAGCGCGTTGTTTCCGCTTTCGGTTTGATACATTCTCGTTTTGCCACCAACACATTTCCTTCATGGAAGCTGGCACAACCGTTCAGATTTATCGCCCATAACGGTGAGATCAATACCCTTCAGGGAAACCTCAACTGGCTCCGCACAAATGAAAAGGGATTCGCGTCTCCCTATTTTACCAAGGAAGAAATGGAGATGTTGCTTCCTATAATTACGGAAGGTCAGTCGGATTCAGCCAGTCTGGATAATATGATCGAATTACTAACACTTTGCGGCCGGAGCCTTCCACATGTAATGATGATGTTGATACCTGAGGCCTGGGATGGGAATGATCAAATGGATCCGGTTAAAAAAGCGTTTTACGAATTCCATGCTGCATTTATGGAACCTTGGGACGGACCAGCATCCATATCATTTACGGACGGCAAAATCATTGGTGCAACCCTTGACCGAAATGGCCTGCGACCTTCTCGTTATTGTGTGACTTCGGACGATAGGGTAATAATGGCCTCGGAAACCGGTGTGCTTCCCGTAGATCCGAAAATGATAAAGGAGAAGGGCAGGCTGCAGGCAGGAAAAATGTTCATAGTCGACCTGGAGCAGGGCCGTATTGTAAGCGACGAGGAATTGAAGAGAAGCATTTGTTCACAAAAACCTTATGCAGAATGGCTCAATAAATACAAGATCCGTCTAGAAGAACTTCCAGAGCCAAGGGTTATGTTTACCCATTTGGAGCACGAACAAATATTCAAGTACCAGAAAGCTTTCGGTTATTCGAAAGAAGATCTGGAGACGATCATTGCGCCGATGGCACTGGAAGGGAAAGAACCCGTCGGTTCAATGGGCAGCGACGTTCCGCTTGCGGTTCTGAGTGATCAACCGCAGCACCTTAGTAGCTATTTTAAACAGCTGTTTGCACAGGTAACGAATCCTCCAATCGACCCGATCAGGGAGAGACTCGTCATGTCTCTGGCCACCTTTGCCGGCAATAACGGGAATCTGCTAGGCGAAGATTCTCTAGCCTGCCATAGCATAGCGTTGAAACATCCTGTCCTTTCCAACCATGAATTGGAGAAAATACGAAGCATAGATACAGGAATTTTTCAGGCGAAAACCCTGCAAACCTATTTTCGTGCAGACGGGAAGCCGGGTTCACTTCAAAATGGTCTAGACAGGCTCTGCCGTTATGCGGTGGATGCAGTCGAAGACGGCTTTGAGGTACTGATTTTGACTGACAGGGCAATTGACAGTGATCATGCGCCCATTCCTTCTCTTTTGGCAACGGCCGCAGTGCACCATCATCTAATAAGAAAGGGATACAGGGGTCAGGTCGGCATAATCATTGAAGCGGGCGATATTTGGGAGGTCCATCATTTTGCCTGCCTGATCGCCTTTGGCGCAACAGCTATAAATCCCTATCTGTCACTCTCGACGATACGCGACTTGAAATTGAGTGAAAAACTGGATACAGAACTCGACGCAGAACAGCTGAAAAAGAACTATATCAAAGCTGTTAACGACGGACTTCTCAAAGTTTTTTCCAAAATGGGCATCTCTACTTTGCAGTCATACCAGGGTGCGCAGATTTTTGAAATCATCGGGCTAAATAAAACGGTTGTAGATAAATATTTTACAGGCGCTACCTCCCGTATTGAAGGCATGGGCCTCGACGAAATCGCTAAAGAGACACTGGCAAAACATTACTACGCATTTAGCCGCAAAGACATTCCGGTTGACAGGCTATCCGTGGGTGGAATTTACCAATGGAAAAGAAAAGGGGAATTTCATATGTTTAATCCTCAGACGATCCATCTACTCCAGTACTCAACAAGGACGAATGACTACAACCTATTCAAAAAATATTCTAAGCTCATCAACGATCAGGGTGAAAAAGCTGCCACGCTAAGAAGTCTTTTTACATTCAAACCAAACCGAAATTCAATCCCAATCGATGAAGTGGAACCGCCGGAAGCAATCTATCGACGATTCGCTACCGGGGCGATGAGCTTCGGTTCAATTTCGCACGAAGCACATTCCACGCTGGCTATCGCCATGAACAGGCTAGGCGGGAAAAGCAATACCGGTGAGGGAGGGGAAGATGAAATGCGCTATGAGCAGATGCCGGATGGCAGTTCGATGCGATCGGCGATCAAACAAGTTGCATCGGCCCGTTTCGGGGTCACCAGCTATTACCTCACGATGGCCGACGAGTTGCAGATCAAGATGGCGCAAGGTGCGAAGCCCGGAGAAGGTGGTCAGCTTCCTGGTCATAAGGTCGATGAGTGGATCGGGCGAGTTAGGCACTCCACGCCCGGAGTCGGATTGATTTCGCCACCGCCTCACCACGATATTTATT
>JAJPJP010000297.1 GCA_021324175.1 Chitinophagia bacterium | reverse complement strand
GCAAGCGCAGAATTAACACAAGGGGGTTGGTCCTGTTTTTTGGTAAAGGTTCATAACAGGGCAGGGTCCACAGCAAAGTTGGAAATTCAAAGTAAAAACGGCGAACCGTTACTATATGGTTCTCATAATGCGCCTCACGCCAGTTCAGATCATCTGCTGAAAATGGCGCAGGTGGCAAATCGCTTTTTAGAATTGGCTATTTACCGGGACAGACCAATGCAGGCTAACCTTTCCGGGCTGGAACTCGAGTATGATGTACTGGAAATATACACGAACTCCCAGGGCAGGAAAGAAGCGGAAATTGGATTTAACATCGGCGAGGGATCGCAGGATATCGCCTTTAGGAATTCCACGAGCATCCTGTTTGACATCCATCCGGCAAAACGGGTAGAACTACAGATTATCGATGATGACGGCCAGCCGGCAATGGCATCCTTAATTATTACCGATAGCATTCAGCACATGCAGGACGTGGATTACCATGAGGCCCTCGCTGAAAGGGAATTTGGACTTCACTCCAAACGCCTGACCGGCATTTACCCATTGCCGTCCCGCAGAATGGCCGAAACGGACGAATATCCCGATTTCTTTTTCCAGCCGCAGATTTATCGTTCAAACGGCGAGCATATATTGCTGCCTCCTGGTCATTACAGGGTGCGCTATACAAGGGGGCCTGAATATTTGGAGCAGGTGAAGGAAGTAACCATTTTGCCTGCGACAGCCGTTCAAACGATAACTTTTCACCTGAAACGATGGATTGACATGGACTCTCTCGGGTGGTACAGCGCTGATCACCACATTCACGCAGCGGGATGCAGCCATTATGAAAGTCCCGAGGAAGGCGTTCCCCCGTCCGCCATGTTCCGCCAGATAACGGGTGAAGGGCTGAGCATGGCATCGGTCTTGTCATGGGGACCTGGCTGGTACCATCAAAAATCATATTTTACCGGACAACTAAATCCGCTGTCAACCGCCCGGAACCTGATGCGGTACGATGTAGAAGTTTCAGGTTTTCCCTCCTCTCACTGTGGCCACCTTGTCCTGCTTAACTTAAAGGAAGACGATTACCCGAACACAAAAATGATTGAGGATTGGCCAAGCTGGACGCTGCCTATCCTCGATTGGGCTAAAGGTCAGGGGGCTATTACCGGCTATGCCCACTCTGGCTGGGGACTCGAGCCGGTAGAGCCTACAACTGCCCTTCCTAATTATATCATGCCTAATATGCAAGGGATTGGGGCCAACGAATATATCGTCACGGTTACGCAGCAAGCAATAGACTTCTATAGTGCCGGAGATACACCGGCTCCATGGGAACTGAACATGTGGTACCATACGCTCAACTGCGGTTTACGTCCAAGACTAAGTGGGGAAACGGACTTCCCTTGCATTTTCGATGAGCGCGTGGGCCTTGGTCGCAGTTACTTTAAGCCCGAAAAAAAGCTTGACTACGCGGGTTATATAGAGGCGATAAAAAATGGCCGGAGTTACATTTCAGATGGCCGTTCGCATATAATTGACTTTACAGCCAATGGGCTCGAGATGGGCACTCATCATAGCGAGTTATTCCTGGACAGCGCCGTGAATGTAAAAATTACTGCAAATGTGGCTGCATATCTTGACTCCGAGCAGACGACGGATGATGAAGTTATCTCCTCCAAACCGTTGACAGAGCAACCTTATTGGAACACGGAGCGGGCCAGAATCAATAAAACTCGCAATGTGGCAGTCGAATTGATCGTAAACGGTGAATCCGTCGATAAGACCATTGTTGCTGCAGACGGGACCTGGAGACCTTTACAGTTTACCTATTTGCCCAGGCAATCCTGCTGGATAGCATTGCGCATTTACCCGGCTGTCCATACGAACCCGATTTTTGTTACCATTGCTCACCAAACCGTTAATGTCAAAAAAAGTGCAGAATGGTGCCGCCAGGCAGTAGACCAATGTTGGAAAATAAAAGAGCCGTTAATCCGCCAGCCGGAAAAGGAAGCGGCATCTGCAGCCTACGACCGGGCACGCGCCTTTTACGACCGGTTAATTAAACAAGCGAACTAGAAAGGTATCTTTCATCTTGGCAAATGAATAAGCAATACGACCAATTGGCAATGCCATTGTCAGGGCTGACCATAAAACCTACTCCCTGGCACCTGGAAATCGTCGCCTTCTTCATAGCCTTGTAAATCTCCAATCAATGTCAGTGTACCAAACTGATACGGTGAGGTGTTCGTTTTGTGGCAGTGTGTCGCTCGGATTTTATTGAATAGACTGGAAACGGAGTTCTTCCAGCAGTTGCCTGTCGCCCTTCTGGCGCATAAAGAAAGTAGTCTGGTAGTCGCCGTTTTTTGTTTCCAGTACGCCGACGCAATACTCGGAACCGGAATTTTCACCCTTATGCCTGATCCTGAAATTGCGGACTTCGTTGCTGTTAAAAAAATCGCCAATGACCATTTCTGCCTGACTCTTGCTATAGCTGTCGCTTCTGTCTGGCATGCTAATGTCAACCCTTGAATCCAGGTAAACCGACAGGCGGGAAATATTACCCGAACGCATGGCAGTAGCTACATCATCAATGGTGAAGAAATTAGAGAAGGATACAAGTGAAAGGGATATCGCTAGAAGGATTAATCCCATGTGGTTTTTCATAATAAGCCGTTTCATTGCAGGCATAATGCTAAAAATATGCCAAAACCTGACCCCTGCTAAAAATGTCGGCAACACGGCAATACTTTATACCTTAGCGCACCGAATTAAACCGTCCAAACCAACGCTCTATGGCAAAAAAGAAAATAATACTGGTTATCATGGATGGCTGGGGAATCGGAAAGGTTCCTTCGGCTGATGCAATACGACATGCGAAGACACCTTTTGTAAGCTCGCTCTATAAGAAATACCCGAACACTACCCTCGTTACCTGCGGCGAAGCAGTCGGTTTGCCGGAAGGTCAAATGGGAAATTCTGAAGTTGGCCACCTGAATCTGGGCGCGGGCAGAATCGTTTACCAGGAATTGCAGCGCATCAACGTGGCTGTCCGTGACGGATCCTTTGCCAAAAACCAGGAGCTGCTCGACTGCATTGCCTATGCAAAGACAAATGACAGGCCCTTACACCTGCTCGGCCTGGTGAGTAATGGCGGCGTGCATTCCCACATCGAACATCTCATGGCGATTACGGATATATGTCACCGTGAAGGACTCGCGCAAGTCTTTATACACGCTTTTACCGATGGGCGTGACACTGACCCGAAAAGTGGCCTGGGTTTTATTCAGGAACTTGACGAGCACCTGAAAAAAACAACCGGGAAGATAGCAACCGTCAGTGGCCGTTACTATGCCATGGACCGCGACAAACGTTGGGAACGTGTCAAGCTGGCTTACGACGCCATGGTCAATGGAATCGGGCAATACGCAGCCAGTGCGGAAGAAGCGGTCAGCAAATCCTATGAAGAAAATGTCACCGACGAATTTATCAAGCCCACCGTCATCACCAATGACAACAGACCGCTGGCCCTGATCGCCAATGGCGATGCTGTCATCTGCTTTAACTTTCGCACAGACCGGTGCCGGGAAATCACCCAGGTTCTTACACAAATGGATGTTCCCGAGCAGGCGATGACAAAACTGTCGTTGCACTATACAACGATGACGCAATATGATCATTCGTTTAAATACGTGCACGTCATTTTTGAAAACGACGACCTGGTGAATACGCTGGGTGAAATCGTTTCGAAGAATGGGCTCGCTCAAATCAGGATCGCCGAGACCGAAAAGTATCCTCACGTGACCTTTTTCTTTTCAGGCGGCCGGGAGAAACCTTTTGACGGCGAGAGAAGGATCATGATTCCCTCGCCCAAGGTGGCTACCTACGATCTTAAACCCGAAATGAGCGCCTTTGAAGTGACAGACGCCATCGTCAAAGAGATCAATGACAAGTCCGCGGATTTTATTTGCCTGAATTATGCCAATGCCGACATGGTCGGGCATACCGGTGTCTGGAATGCCGTCATCAAAGCGGTGGAAACTGTCGACACCTGCGTTGGCCGGGTCGTCACCGCGGCGCTGGAAAACGGATATACCGTTTTTCTGACGGCTGACCACGGCAATGCTGATTTTATGATCAACGAAGACGGCAGTCCGAATACGGCCCATTCGCTCAACCTTGTTCCTTTCTTTATCATTGATAACGAATGGAAAGGCAAGCTAAAATCAGGGAAACTCGGTGACCTTGCGCCAACGATCCTGACGATGATGGGACTGGAAATTCCAAAAGAAATGACCGGCGAGATCCTGGCTTCCTGAGGAGCATTCGCCAGTCAACACGCCAGGGCCGCCCGCGGACCACGACGGAAGCCCCGATCATCCAATTTTTTTGTTTTCAAAGCAGCGTCAATCTCTCAAAATTGTCTAAATTACAGGGCAACAAACGGTTCGCATGACCGAGGAAGCCATTTTCCAAGGATGTCTGAAAAATGATGCTGCAGCCCAGCGGGAACTGTACAACAGGTATAGTCCGAAAATGCTGGCTGTTTGCTACCGCTTTGGACATAATCGGGAGGACGCCGAAGACATGCTGCAGGAAGGGTTCATCAAGGTTTTTTCCCAGTTGCATACCTTTCAAAATAAAGGCGCATTTGAGGGATGGATCCGCAAGATTATCGTTCACACCTGCATCAATAACCTGAAGAAGAACAAACGCTTTAACGAGAGTGTTGACCTTGTCTACGCGAACACTGTACAAACCAGGGAAGAGAGCGTGCCAAGCATCGTTCAGGCGAAACAAATTGTTGAATGCATCCGCTTATTGCCCATAGGATACCGTACCGTTCTCAACTTGTATGCGATCGAAGGTTATTCACACAAGGAGATTGCACATATGCTGGACATCGAAGAGAGCACCAGCAGGTCGCAATACACCAGAGCCAAACAAATGCTTGAGGACATCCTGTTAAAAAAGAAGATCATCCAGAAGCCAAAGGAAAAGCCCGCGTGGCTGGCGGCCGTGAGATAACGATCACTGGTTCCTATGGAGTCCGACCCTAAAAACGATTGAACAGATGGAAAGTAATTTCTACCATGATGAGTTCGAGGAGCTGATCAAACAAAAAGCGGATCAATACAAACTCTATCCATCCGATAAAGTCTGGAAACGCATTTACAGCTCGCTGCATACCCGCAGACGTTGGTTTATTGCGGGAATGGCACTACTCATTACCGGATTTTTCTTCCTGGCGGGTAATGGACTCTTAGTTCCCGACAAACACGCATCAGCGATCAAAAAACCAATCACCAGTCTTCCGTCAACGGATCTGGCAACCGATGCCGAAAAAGATAATTCGGTTAAATTGCCCATCGCCCCCAATTTTTCGACCTTTAACAATGATAACGGCAGCATGAGCAGGGCTGGCAATCCGACAGCATCAGCAGATGTCCCAGTTAAAATGAGCGACCTGGCCTCGATTGATAACCCGGTCGGCTCTATCAGTCCAAATGGCGGCCAGGAAACAGGCGCAGACGAGATACCTGGTCGAATTAATGCCTATACCAACTCGACCGACAAACCCCTGATTATTGATAACTATCCGCTGGTCAGCCGGGCAACGGTTGCCGCTTCGATAGCGCAGCCTGACCTCAGTGAAGATGCGCAATCCAAGCACAAGATCGCCAGGGAAGAAATGAAAAAGCTAAACTGGATGAAAGAAACGGCTTCATTCGCGATTCCCAAGATCAAAGCAAAAAGCCGGTTTGAACTCCAGGAGTATTTGTCTCCAACAGCCAGTTTCCGTACGCTTTCCGGCGGAGGCAACTATGAAACACCATCGTCCAATGTTCAGAATATCCCGATCGCCCTCACGCATTTGGGTAGTCCAAATGATTACGTAGATCATAAGCCCGCAATGGGTTTTGAATTTGGCGCAGCGTTGTTGTACCGCCTCAGCAGGAATGTATCGCTAAAGACCGGCCTCCAGTTCAATTACAGCCGCTACATGATCGAAGCCTACTCGTCTTATGTTCCGCATCCCGCGACCATCACGCTTAACTCTGTATTTGGCTACCTGCCCAATTCAATTACAGGATATACCAACGTTCAAAATTTTGGCGGAAATGCTAACGAAGCATTGCAAAACCAGTATTTTGATTTCTCCTCGCCCATCGGCCTGGAAGTGAAAGTCGTTGGTAACGGAAGGCTTCAGTTCAGCCTCGCTGGGACCGTCGAACCTACCTATCTCCTGAACCGGAATTCTTACCTGCTGGCCACCGACTATTCAAACTATGTGAAGGACCCCACCCTGTTCCGTCGCTGGAATTTTACAGGCGCAATCGAAGCTTTTGCTTCTTACCAGGTCGGCGGAATACGCCTGCAGCTGGGGCCTCAATTCCGCTATCAGTTTCTGTCCAGCTTCGTCGGCGCTTACCCCATCAGGGAAAACCTGAAAGCCTATGGGCTCAAAATCGGCGTCACCCGCTCCATTTGGTAGCACTCCCTGCACGAGTTAACCCCGTTTTGTATTTTTGCGCGCATGAAGATTCTCCTGACGAGTATTTTATTGACGATAATCATTCTTTGCGGCTGTCATGATCGCCAGCCCCAGGCTGGTAATGCAGCAACAGATGCGCCGACCGAAAAAAAACATTTTTTCCCGGTAGTTGATTATATGCGCGGCCAGATTCGCATTGTTGACTCGCTCCCGACGGCCATCCTGAAAGTGGTGACCCGGGATGGCAAGCCCGACTCATCCTTTATCAAGCGCGATGAATTTGACAGGCTCGCCAGCGAATTCATCCCTGCGGATCTCCAGCAGGAAAACTTCGAGACCCATTTCAAAGAGACCTCTTTCCTTGACCAGACAACCAATTCAGCGACATTTACCTATTCTTCGACTGATCCTAAGCTTGCACTTCAGCGTGTGGATGTGCTGGCGACCCCGGATGAAGTCTATAGCAAAGTCAAAAGCATTTACCTGCAGGAAACGCTAAACAAAAACGATACGGTGATTGTAAAGAAATTGATCTGGCAGGCTAAAAAACGTTTTCAGATTGCCACCAGCGAACAGGCACCCAATGATCGCAAAAAAATGACACAAGTGCAGGTCACCTGGTTCGAGAGTGAATAATATCCATCATGACGCAGGCAGAGTTTCAGGCTATTTCATCGACCATTCCTTTGGAGCCGGGGATCTATAAATACTTTAGCGACAAGAACGAACTGATCTATGTCGGTAAAGCGAAAAGCCTGCGCAAGCGGGTGAGTTCGTATTTCCTGAAGACCTTCACTACTTACAAGACCCATGAACTTGTCCAACGCATCCATCACATAGAATTTACGATCGTCAATTCAGAGCAGGACGCATTTCTCCTCGAAAATAACCTGATCAAGCAATTCCAGCCTCGTTACAACATCAATCTCAAAGACGACAAAAGCTATCCCTATATCGTAATCAAGAACGAGCCCTTTCCGAGGATATTCCTGACGCGGAGGAAAATCGCGGACGGCTCGGAGTATCTTGGGCCATACACTTCAGTAGGAAAAGTTCGCGAACTGCTCAATTTTATCCGCGCCAACATCCAGCTTAGAAATTGTAAGTTAAACCTCACCGAAAATAATATCCGGAAAAAAAAATTCAAGGTCTGCCTGGAATATCACCTGGGCAATTGCAAGGGACCCTGCGAAGGACTACAGAGTGCTGAAGACTACCAGGAAAGTCTCGCTCAAATTCGGAATATCCTCAGGGGCAATCTCTCGCCGGTAATTCGCCATTTCAAAAACGAAATGAAAACGGCTTCCGCGCAGATGGAGTTTGAAAAGGCCGCAATCAT
>JAJPJP010000099.1 GCA_021324175.1 Chitinophagia bacterium | reverse complement strand
TCCGATAAGCTTCCCGTAATCTCGTCGCTCTTATAAAGCTTTGCATATTCTTCGTCCGCAAATGCATAACTAAAAAGAAATTGTGGGTTCATCGATTTCGATAATTTTCCCAGTCCCTCGATCGCTTCCCGGGTCAGCCCGTTCCTGGTTCGAACGACGGCGACAGCATACTCCTCCGGCGACGCAATTCTCAGGATCAATGGTTTGATCGCTTCGTGAAGCGATTGAAAATGGAAATCTTTGACAATTCCGATGATCGACCCTTTCCGGTTCCAAAACGTCAGCCTCCGGCCTATGGGATCCCTGTAGCCAATTTCCTTGAGCGCAGTTTCATTGATGATATAGTTATTCGAATCCCCAGGGAACTGTAACGAAAAATCCCGACCACTGAGCAATTGCAATTTCATAGTCGAAACAAAATCATACCCTACAGCTGCCTGGGTAATAGCAGGGACGATTCCCGGATTTTTGCCGTCCCAATCGAGATCCTGGCTACTGTTTGACAGATCGGTCGGTGGTTCAGACATTTTACTGATCGCGGTAATACCTGGTAATTGAAGCGCGGCGCTTTTGAAAACATCAAAGCGTGAGATGAAGTTCCCGGAGAGGGGAACGTAGAGTAGATTTTCCCTGTCATACCCAAGTTGCGTTGATCGCACAAAATTGATTTGACGCGTGATAAAAATAGTCGTAACAATCAGGATGATGGAGATGACAAACTGGAAAACCACGAGGCCTTTGCGAAACAGCAGTGAAGATGTTCCTGGCGTAAAAGTGTTCTTGAGGACCCTGATCGGCTTGAACGCCGATAAAAACAGAGCGGGATAGCTGCCGGCCAGGAGCCCGGTAAATCCTGTAAGCCCCAGGATAACGACCCAAAAAATCCAATCACCATAGGGGAATTGAATATTCTTTTTCGTCAGTACAATAAAGAAGGGCAGCGCCAAAATCACCAGCGCCACGGCAAGGGTCAGGGCAAAACAGGCGAGCAGGAGCGACTCGCCGATGAACTGCCAGATCAAAAGACCGCGGCGGGCACCGATCACCTTACGCACGCCAATCTCGAGCGCCCTTTTGGTCGAACGGGCTGTGGACAGATTCATAAAATTGATGCATGCGATCAGCAGGATGAAAAGAGCAATCGCGCTAAACAGGCGGACATACTCGATGCGGCCCCCGCTGGGATACCCGTTGACAAAAGTCGAATGAAGATACTTGTCGCTGGCTCGTTGAAGACCCAGTTCTTCCCGGAAAGAAGCGCTCGGTTTAACATAGGTATCAAGAAAACGGCTTACAAGGGACGCCACATGGCCGGCGTTAGCCGTTGGTCGGATAAGGATAAAAGTGAAGGGGCCACTATTTCCCCAACGTTGTAACCAGTCATTCTGCTGCATGAACGAACTATAGTTAATCAGGCATTCGAAGCGGTCAGAAACCGTAGGTGGCAAATCCTCAAAAACTGCCGTTACCGTATAATTGGTTTGGTTTTCGACACGGATTACTTTGCCCATCGCAGCAGCCGGGCTGCCAAAAAAAGCTGCGGCCACTTTCCTTGAGATGGTTATGCTTGTCAATGTGGACAGAGCACTTTTGGGATCGCCCTCGAGAATTTGGTAACCAAACATGGAAAAATAGTCCGCACTCGCATAATTGGTGGCCTCGCTGAATATTTTGTCTTTTGCGGACAGGGTGGCAGGCTGGGTAAATGCATAGCTGCAGGCTTCCTGGATTTCCGGAATCTGCCGTTTCAGCTCCTCTGATAGCAACCCGGCGGTGGAATAGCCGCCTGATACGACGCCATTGGTTATTGCTCTCGTATAAACCTGAAAAAGGCGTTCGCTGTTGGGGTAGGAGGCATCAATCTTATATTCGTCAGTGATCCAAAGCAGGATAAGCAGGCTGCATGCCATTCCGAGCGAAAGGCCAATGATATTTATCGAGGCAAAACGCTTGTTTCTCCAAAGATTGCGGATGGTTATTTTCAGGTAATTTCTAATCATGGCATGTTGGTTTATTTCTTAAGGACGCCGGGAATCGAAAAATGTTACACGAGGACTGCGTGTAAGCTCAGGGCGGCCAGACAAATCGGATTTTTTGACATTTTGTTCCAGTTATTTAGGAGTTAATCGTTTACTTCGCAAAAATCAATATGAACGTGGTCTCGGAATTAATGTCTGGTATCGGTTATTATTTGGCTCTACCTTTCATATATTTGCTGTCGGTTTCGCCTTTTTGGTTGTTATACTTTATATCTGACCTGATTTATATCCTGTTGTATTACGTCATCGGCTATCGGAAGGAGATCGTTTTGCAAAACTTGAGAAACGCATTTCCGGAAAAAAGCGATGCCGAAATAAGAGTTCTTTGCAAAAAATTTTATAAGTACTTGTGCGACCTTTTTCTCGAGACTTTTAAAACCCTGACTATTTCTAATCAGGTGATGCTGAAGCATTGCCGGGTGACCGGCGAGGCCCGGGAAGTCTTTGGAAAAACGGCCGACTCCGGAAAAAGTGTGATCATCGTCCTGGGGCATTTTGGCAACTGGGAATGGGCCGGAAATTCGTTTAGCCTAGTTTGCCGTCATCAATTATTCGTCATATATCACCGGTTGACCAGCAAATATTTTGACGGGCTGATGTACAGCATGCGCACGAGGTTCGGGACAAAATTGATTGAGATGAATGAAACTTTGCGCTCGATGATTATCAACAAAAACCTGCTCAGTGCGACGGCCTTTATTGCAGACCAGACCCCGGATCCCAAGGGTGCTTATTGGACGAGTTTTTTGAATCAGGATACGCCTGTTTTTTGGGGTACAGAGAAGATTGCCCGAAAACTAAATTATCCGATCGTGTATGTTAGCGTGAAGCGAAAAAGCAGGGGTTATTATGAAGTTCATGCCGAGATGCTTGTCGAGAATCCCGCAGCGACAGCGGACGGTGAAATATCTGAACTGCACACAAGAAGACTGGAAAAAGACATTCTGGAGCAGCCTGAGACCTGGCTGTGGTCGCACAGAAGATGGAAATATAAGAGAACGGGATAATAAAAACTACTACGAAAACTTAGAATTATTATGCTCTGTGGTAAAAACCTGATTTTGGCCACGAGACCCTACACGATTGAATCCAAGCGAACGAGTTGGGCCTGTGCTATCTCAACATTTGTCCTTTTGGCTGCTGCCTTGGCAGGCGCTTTACTCGCACCATATTTAATTTTAAGAATACTTAGCAGCATGGTCGCCGGATTACTCGTTGTTCGCTTTTTTATAATATATCACGATTACGAACATCATACCATTTTGCAAAAATCCTTGCCCGCCAAAATCATCATGACAATTTTCGGAATCTATATCCTGGCGCCCGCAAGCATTTGGAAGCGTTCGCACGATTATCATCACAACCACAACTCAAAATTATTCACCGCCGATATCGGCTCATTTCCTATTGTGACAAAAAAACAATTTCAGTCTATGTCAAAAAAGGATCGGATGGTCTATTTAGCTATTCGTCATCCTTTAAATATTTTGTTTGGTTATATCACCATTTTCATAGTGGGGATGTGTGCGCGATCATTCATCAGCAGCCCCAAAAAGCACTACGACTCGCTCATCGCTATTTTTATTCATATTATAGGTTCGATTCTTGTAATACATTATTTTGGATGGTTGTCCTGGTTGTTGTTCGTTGTCGTCCCCTTATTCATTGCCTGTGGATTCGGTTCGTATTTATTTTATGCACAACACAATTTTACGGTGGTTACTTTTAAAGAACGGAAGGCATGGCAATATGAAATTGCTGCAATGGAATCGTCGAGTTATATGAAAATGAATAAGGTGATGGAATGGTTTACCGGGAACATAGGATATCACCACATCCATCATTTAAATTCTCGCATACCCTTTTACAGGCTGCCAGAGATCATGAAGGACCTGCCCGAATTGCAAAATGCAAAAACCACATCACTGAATATCAGGGAGATCATTTCCTGCCTGAAACTGAAAGTCTGGGACCCCGAAAAAAATCGCATGGTGGGGCTAAGAGAGGTTTAAATGGCGGTATTTGAATCCAACCCAATCACGGACATTTTGCCTTTGCTTCCTTTGTCTATATTTTTGTTTCTCCGCCTTGGGCTTGATGGAAGTCGTTACACGGGCAATTCGACAACGAATGCGGTCCCGTTGCCTTCCCTGGTCTCTACTTTTATTTCGCCACCGTGGGCTTTGATGATATCATAACTCTGGCTCAATCCCAATCCTGTCCCAAGTCCGGTTGGTTTGGTCGTAAAGAAGGGCTGAAAAATCTTCTCAATGATATTTTTTGGAATACCGCCGCCATTGTCGCTGACAGTAATGGCCACATTGTTCCCGTTTCTTCGTGTCGACACGGAGACTGCCGGCGAATAAATGCCGTTTAACTCTTTTTTCTTTTCGTTGACTGCATAAAAAGCGTTATTGTATAAATTCAATAGCACTCTTCCAACGTCCTGCGGAATGATATTTATTTTCGCAATGCCGGGGTCCAGGTCCAGCTTCATCTCTGAATTAAAAGCTTTGTCCTTAGCACGGATGCCGTGATAACTTAATCTCAAGTATTCATCACACAAAGCATTGATGTCCGTAGGTTCTTTTTCCCCTGCACTTTTTTGTGAGTGCAGCAGCATTCCTTTCACGATGGAATCTGCCCGCCTGCCGTGATGACTGATTTTTTTTGAGTTTTCAATGACATCATTGGCGATTACTTTTATTTCAGCAATATTTCCTTTGTCAGCTTCTTCACTTAATTCGATGAGCAGCTCATTATTCACATCGGAAAAATTGTTAACGAAGTTCAAAGGGTTCTGAATTTCGTGGGCAATACCCGCAGTGAGCTCACCGAGCGAAGCCATTTTTTCACTCTGTATGAGCTTGGACTGGGTTGTTTTGAGCGATTCGTAAGATTCCGCGTTGTCAATCGCAATCGCGGTATATGTCGCGATGTTGCGGAGCATGTAGAGTTGGTAATCCGAGTAAGCGTTTTCCCTGAAGCTTTGTACAGTGATAACACCCAGCTTATTTTCTTTCGTAATCAGCGGCAGAAATATCAGAGAAATGGGCTGGCCACCTTCATGCGGAGTCGCGACCTCCTGAATGTAATCCTTGTACTCTTTATCAAGGTTGCCCATAATGATTTCCTTACCGCTGGTAAAACTTACCGACCCAAACCGGTTTTTATCGTCAACGTCGTTGGCGTAGAAAGGAAGTGACTGTCCATTCTCATAGGTAGATGGAAATTCCAGTTTCCGGAGTTTCTCATTGTAGATGCCGATCCCGAATATGGCGGCGTCCATTAATGCATTGACATTGTCGTACACCGTGCCGATAATCTTTTCAACAGAAAGGGAGGAGGTAATCTTGCGCCCGATTTCCGCCAATTGTTCTACGTTGTCGTGCGATTCCTGGAGGATTTCCTTTTGGGCGGCAAGCTCCTTCGCTTTGCTGTCAATTTCTTCTTTTTGCCTTTGCAACAGCGCATTCGCCCTTTTCCTTTGCCGGTTACTTCTCAACAAGATAACGGCCGATCCGATTATCAGCAGAAGAACGACCAAAACGGCGACAAGAAAGGTTTGCTGGGCTTTTTTTTGCTGGTTGAGCAGGGCGATTTGTCCTTCCTTTTTTTCCATTTTGTAGTTATTATCGATCACCGCCGCTTTGTTCTTTATCTCACTGTTCATCATGCTGTCACGGTAATCGATATAACGAATATGGTATTTATAGGCGTCATCAAATTCACGTTTAGAGGCATACGCATCAGAAAGTGCAAGACTGTTATCGCGCAGGAATTCTAAATTACCTGATTTGTCCGCTACGTTCAATCCGAGCTTGCCATAATACAGCGCGCTGTCCGGCATGTTCTTCTTGAGATATGCCCGGGATAAAATGCCGTATATCCAACCTTCGTCTGGCAAATCAACCCTTTTTATGGCTTCATCCAAAGATTTGAAAGCATATTGAAAAGCTTGGCGCAGGCTATCCATCCTTACGTATACATCTGCGATATTACTTTCGTTGATTATTCTGTCAATTTGGTTCAGGTTACCGAACACTAACGCTGACCTGTAATTGGCAAGCGCTTCAGGATATTTTCCGGTCAGGCGGTAATTCTCGCCAATATTGGTCAAAATGACGATCGTCGACGATTTCTCATGGCCGAGTTTTTCGCCTTCTTCCAGGTTTTTTTGGTAGTACTGGTTTGATATGTCGTAATCCCCTATCAAAGAATAAATGTTGCCTAAGACTACATAAGATTGTGTCAGGCACTCTCCGCAATTTGACTTTTCTGCCAACTTTATCGCTTTCACCGCGTGTTCTAAACCTTGGGCGTTGTTGCTCTGCTCGCTATATTGGGTTGCAACTATACCCTCGGTCGCGGCAAGCAGGGTCGTATTGCCAATTTTTTCAGCCAGTTCCTCTGCCTTCAATGCATAATCAACGGCCCGCCTGCTGTCACTGACATAATAGCACAATGCTAATCTATCAAGAACCCATGTTTGCATAACCATGTCCTTGCTTTCCCGGGAAATGGAATCTGCCTGCATAAGCAGGGCTGCGCCGGCTTCCGTGTTCCCGGCGGAATAGATGGCCCTTGCCTTAACGACCAGCGCATAGCCCTCCCCGGTTCGATAGTTTAATCTGCGTGAGATAGCCAATGCTTCGTCCGCCACTTTTGATAATTGATCTGGAGGGATCGTTACCAGGGAGTTGCCTATTTCAATCAGGCGATTCACCCTGAATGTATCCTGCTGCGGGTGATCTGCGAGCTCTTTTTTGATACGCTGGATCTCGTAAGATTGTGCGAGGCTGATAAATGCGGCGGCTAAAAATGCCGCTGCCAGGATGAATCTTCTCATGTTTCGGTTGAGTTAACTGAGCGTGTCCACTAAAATTAAGAAAAAGTTCAGCAGCCACGCGAAAATGTAAGAATTGGAACCGCTGTCCTGTCTTTATTTTTGCCGACATGAATTGCGTTATAAAAAGCTGGGGTAATGATATTGATCGGTAGAAAAGAGGCGAAATCAATGCGCAGGACCTTTGCCTGAACGTGTTTTTTTAAAATTCACGCAAAGCGAACTAGCTTGATGCCAATAACTTCATGACGACTTTTTCTTCTCTGGTAAGCCCGGGTTGCTCCTCGTCCGCTTCGGGGGCATCTAACTGGGAAAGGTATTTTTCCAGGCCCCTGCTTTCATACATGTTGATAACAGCGGGATGGACATAGTATTTTTTGCAAACATTGGCCGTGTTGCCCAGTTGCTTGGATACAATTTTATATACTTCGGCAATCTTCCTTTTCGTCTCGGTTTCGGATTCAGCCATTCCCAATTCCTTAAATGCGATCATCGCCTGCACGGTTCCTGCCCAGGTCCTGAAATCCTTGGCGGTAAAATCGCCTTCACTGATATTTTTTAGATACTCATTGACCATTCCCGAATCGATTGACCTTCTTTCTCCCTCCTCAGTAAAATACTGAAAAAGTTCATTGCCTGGTATATCCCGGCATTTCTTCACAATTGCAGCTAGCTTTTTACTCTTTAAGCTAATTTCATGCTCGATTCCTTTTTTCCCTTTGAAAGCGAAGGCAACCGTGTGACCGCGTAAGGAGACGTGCTTATTCTTCAGGGTGGTTAAACCAAATGATCCATACAATTTCTCGTAGACGCTGTTCCCGATACGGATGTTCGTTCGCTCCATGAGGCTAACGACGGCGGCGAGTACCTTTTCGACCGGAAGACCCGGGAGCGACAAATCCTTCTCTATTTTCAAACGTATTGCCGGCAACGCCTTCCCAAATTCATAGGTACGATAAAATTTTGTCTGGCTCCGCAACATGTTCCACCGGGGATGGTAACGATATTGCTTGCGTCTCCTGGCGTCCAGCCCCGTGGCTTGCAAATGACCATTCGCAAGCCCGCAGATCCAGACATCCTCCCAGGCGGGCGGGATGACCAGGCTTCTGATTCTTTTCAGATCTTCTTTGGAGACTTTTGACTTTTCCGTTACATATCTGAAACCATCTTTCCTCCTAACCCGCTTGATTCCCGGGTCACTATCGGAAACATACACTAAATCTGCAGCGCGCGCGGCACCCTCTGCATCATTCAGGATCTTTTTGATGGTCCTTTTAGAAAGCTCAATCGTTTCCTCGGGCATCGACATGGTAATTTGCCAATTGAAAAGATCGATAACGCTGAAATTTGCTTAATTATTTGATTGACACTTTCCGGTATTGGGACGCCTAAGAATAATTCTGGCTGATGTCAGGGGAACGAATATCTGCACGACTTGGCGTCCTTTTAACTACCAACAAGACATGGGCTTGAGTGAAATACGGCCTCAGAATCATTCGAACTCATAAAAAAATCCTGCCCGGAAAAGCAGCATTCTTGGATTGCGGGAATCGGGCACATTTGTTATTCCGCCACCAGGGCCAGTGGTAGATTCAATAGGCGCGTTCCTATCTATTCCCATTAAACCTTTCACGACCTTGACTTCAAAACCCCCTTGGCGGAGCACTTTATATCTTATCCCAAGATCAAAAGCCAGCGTAAAGGGCCTAAAAAACTGTGCCGTGTCAAACCTTGCTGAGGTCTCCCAGACCGTCAATAGATAAGCGGGCTCCGGACCTAAGAGAACCTCCAACTTTCGCCCGAAATGATACGCAGCGAGGATAGGCAGGGTGAGGTAATTTGCGTGGAAGGCTCCCATTTTAGTTGATTGGCCTTGTTGCGAGTACGTCAACTGAGGCAAAAGCCCGAATCTTTGGGACAGCTCAATATAATCTGAAACGCCTAAATAGACTGCGGGGAGGAGAGTCTTTGCATCAAATGATTGAGTCTGGCTTGTCTGGGTGGAAAAATTGGCCCCTGCCAGGATTCCAAATTGAGCATGGGACCTCATTGCCATCCCAAGTATCATATAGGCAAGCAGTGGTGAAATCTTTTTGCGATGAGGCATGGTTAGCAGGTTATTACCCGATGAATATATACAAAAGAGGAAACAGAACCAAATTATGGACTCTGAAATCAATCCTGCTAAGGGTAATCTCGCATGCCTTTCCGAGCCGATGGCAAATATTTTATTCCGCCTTCAGTTCGCCTGACATAATCAGAGCATGGAGGGAGGCAGCGCCGTCCGGAAGTTTCATGTTTTCAATCTTCTCATAGGTTAAACATCACTTTCAGTAGAAGAATTCTTCCCGGAAGGGTATATGAACCGGACGTCAGCGTATTCGCGGTCAGGTAAAGAGCCCTATACGTTTTCACGTTAAGAAAATTGGACGCCTCCAGCTGCAGGTCTATATTTCTTTTCTTGAAGCGGTATTTCGCCGAAGCGTCTCCAAAAAAATAAACCAGGTCCGGATTGCCTTGGCTGCGGGTAACATAGTGCTCGCCGGATATTTTGAATTGCAGATCGTCTGCGGGGTTATAATAGACAGTTGCCTGTTGCTGCAACTGGTCGAGTCGGTTAACAGAAACTTCCGCCGCGGAGTGGCTTGCGGTCTGGGTTCCGGTAACATGATAGCTTAACATGAGTTTGTCGCTCAACTTGGTCTCTACGCCAAGAATCATCGTCTCAGCTGTCAGGTTAAACGGCAGAAAAGCGCCATTCTGCAACTGCACGGAACCACTGTTCTGCCACTTCATTTCGCCTGAAAAGGTGGTGCCAAGTGCAAATGAGTATTTACTGATCGTGCCATCGATCGTCCAGGAACTATAATCGTTTGGAAAAGGGAGCATGATGAGCCGTTGGAAACTATTGGTGATCACGCTGGAAGCAATATTGTTTGCAGCATGGTATTCATACAGCAGGTTTAAATTCCAGAAAAAAATCTGGATGGCTTTTCGGTAATTAAATCCTATGGCTGCAGAGTGGCTTTGCCGAAGTGTTAAATCGGCGCTATTGGCATTTAAGGTTCTGTAATCCTTCAGGATAGAGCCCTGGTAAATATCTTCAATGCTCCCCGTTTGGTTGAGATAACTGTATCGAAAAGTCAAAAAATTTTCCAGGCTAACGTTGTATTTGGCGATAAGATGTGGGTTAAAATAGACTCGGGTGAATCCGTTGTTGAGCCCGTACCCGGGATCTGAATAATTCAATTGTTGAAAGATGAGCGGTAAGATCAGATTGGCTTTGAGCTTTTGACCCCGGATATCGAACACCCCCTCGCCGTATATCCTTTTTTTCAACCATGACAAAGCATTAGCCGAACTGTCAGATGCTGCCAGGACGGTGTTATTGGATTGCATTAAACTGAGATTGGAACGCAGCGTTTCCGACTGTACGGTGAAGCCGCCCTCGAAACTTTTCGTCAGGACATCGCCCGGAAAGCTGAATGAGATATGGTTATTGGTAAACCAGGTCGGAACATTGGCATTTTGCATCAATAGGGCATAAGGCTGACCCTTATTAAACAATGAGTCGTTGTACCCCGGGCCAATAGTCAGGCTTTCGGGCTCCGCCTGGTGGCTCAAATAAGAATAGACCTGGAGAATGTTGCCCGACTTTGTCGAGGCCATCCAATTGAGTTCATTGGAAAAATTGAGCAGGTTATCCCTAAACTTCTGGCCCAATTGAGATCCATTGGCATTAAGACCTGAATAGTCGGCCCATCGCGTGTTATCCGTCAACAAGACATCGTTCAGATAGCATTTTTTGCTATTCAGGTTGAGTACTACCTGGGCATGCAAGATTTCGGGAGTAAACCGGTTATGCTGTATGTCGGTAAACTGAACAGTATCTCCAGGAAGGAATATGCGTGTGGACTGGCTATAATCCTGTTTTTGCCAGTCGTGCAGATACCACGCATTCATGCGAACCTGCCAGTCATTTCCGAAATGAAGCAGGTTATTCAGACTCAACATCCCCGACTGATCAAAGAGATAGCGCGAGCGTGCAATAGCCGGATTGTTGACAGCGCCCAATGACAGCAGCGCCGAAGGGGGATCATTTCCGATCCTTTGCAAGTTGTCGCTTGCATTGTGTGAAATCAATTCCTGCTGCAGGTCGTACCCTGTATTATCACCTTTCAGATAATTGATCGCCTTGAACTGATCCTTGAATAACATCGCGTTGATGTTAACCTCATAGTTACCCGGCAACCCGGCGCCGAAGATCTCCTGACCCAGCACATGCAAGGGGGCAGATTTTTTCAACGCCAGGTTGAGCGCCACGTCGTTACTCGTTACTTTATTTTGCAGCATCCTGATCGGCTGATGGTTTTCGATCACCTGCACCTGGTCGACGATATTTTGAGGAATTGAATTGGTGCCAATGGTGTATTTATCATCCAGGAGATTGTCCCCACCGATGTATACGCCGGAAATCGGTTTGTTGTTGTAGTAAATGGTGCCGTCCGAGGAGACGGAGATCCCGGGAAGCTTTTTGATGACATCGCCAATTACCCTGTCTTGCGCGTTGCTGAAATCAGAGACTTTATAGCTCAGCGTGTCGCCGCTCGTGCGCAGCACCGGTCGCTTGTTGGTCACGACAACCGATGGTAATTCGTTAGCGGAAACAGCAAGAGTAAAATCAATAATCGAAGGGAATGCGATAATGGCCCTGGTTTGATCTTTATAGCCGATACACCGTACCTCCACTTCAAACTCCGCAGCAGTGGCTCCAGTTGGCGCACGGAGAGAATACCTGCCCGCGCTATCGCTCATCGTATAGGCGACAATGATCTTTTGCTCGCGGTATCTGAGGTTAATGGTAGCATAAGGTACCGTTCTGCCCGCCGAATCGCTCAGGGTACCTTTTATGGTTTGACCAAATCCCTGCTGAAAAGTCAATGAGCCGGCAAGCAGCAGCCCGATAAATCTGGCAATCGTTCTCATTTGGTTTCCGGCAATTCAATGGGATTATTGAATGCGAAACCTGGCATCGGCTTGCTGTCGAACCTGATCGAGGGCCTCGGTCCGTTATAATCGACGCCCTGCGCCATAACTAACTTTAGGTAAGCCTGTGGGTCCTTCCTGACCGTTTCCTCCAGCCTCGCAAATTCTTTGTCTGTTGTCCTGATTCCTTTTTCCGGGATTTGAATCACGGTTGAGTCTACTTTATTGATGCCATCAAAGATGAATTGCACCTCCCGTCTATTGTCATGGGCATCGAGGATGATGCCGGGCAGGCCGTTCAACTTCCAAGGTCCCACATGGATTGGCAATTCAGGGCAGAACCAGGCAGTATAATCTCTGCCCTTAAAATGCGTCGTCGCCTTTTGGCAATGCAGCCCTCCGAAACTCGTCGTATCGCCGGTAATGTGCCAGTTGATTTCAGGCAGCGGACCCGGAATGATAAAGCTGATGAGATCGGTCATCGGGGGCGGAACCGAATGAATATTGTCCTTCATCACCAGTTCATTTTCTACCGGGAATTGATAGTATTCCTCGAGCGAACCAAATCCTCTCGTATCTGTCCGGACGGTACCGTCCGGGTTAGTTGTGGACTTTTGTTCTACGCGCCGGTCAAAACTTTTGTAAAGGCTGCATCTTTTCCCAACCAGTAATACCATGTTCTCCCGGTAAGGATTATCGCGGTTGTTCGTGTCCTGGACATGCGAAAACTTATAATGCACTGCGAGCCGTGCCTCGTCAGGGGACTGCGCCTGGCCTCCTTGAATGATCATTATGAAACCAGCCGTTAAAAGAATCAAATATTTCATACCATTATTTTTGAGCAAGTCTAGATGAGAATCGTCGCCAAAAAAAAGAGTTGGGCTGTAGCGGCTTAAGTGGTCTGCGAACGATGAAAAACTGTTATTCGCCGGCGCCGTCCCATCGTACATTTCAAAAATCGAGTATTGGCCTCAAGGCAATCGCTTTTCGCCCCAATTCGACCACCGTCCCGTGAGACCCTCGTTATATTTGCAATGATGCCTGGCAGAAAAACGAAATTCTTCATTGAGGCCATTTTCCATGTGTTATTCTGGATAGCGGTCTACTACGCGTTTCAGACGCTGATTATCGCCACTTTTAAAATGGAGGTCCGGGATAATGGGCATTCGTCAGGATATTCCGGCCGCAGCAGGTTGCCTTACTGTTGGGTTACGTTTGGCGCATTGATTCTGCTGTTCTATGGGAATATTTTTTTGCTGTACAGCAAAGCGATGCGAACCAAGATTAAATTAGTGGGCGTCGCAATTGTTTCAGCATTTGCGGTAGTCGTTTTTATGTTGAACTACGAGGTGATTCGGAAACTCGTCGCCGCGCAGGAAATCAGGGATAGGCGTCAGGCCACCTCTTCCAAAGGGGTAGTGGTTCGATCGCAACGTAAGTTCAGTCAATTGACAATCCATCCCGGTCCGCAACCCGACTCTTCCAGGGAGCAGGTAGTTGAATCACAGGAGCTGGTCGTTCCGCCCCCGCCCGCGCCCCCGGGTTTTTCGCCAGAAGATTGGAACACAGCGCAACCGATCGTGGTTGCCATTTTCCTTGCCATCGTTGCTGTATCGACTGCTTATTTTTTCATCAAAGAATGGCTACGAAACGATCTCATGCGCAGTCGCGCAGAGGCAGAGCGACTCGGTATGGAGCTAAGGTTCTTAAGGTCGCAGGTAAATCCGCATTTCTTTTTTAACACCCTGAATAATTTATTTTCGATGGCTAAACGGAAGGGGAATGAAGATCTCGCCGACAGCATTTTGAAATTATCCGGCATCATGCGGTACATGCTTTATGAGGGCGATACGGATTTCGTGCCGCTTCATCGTGAGATCGCCTACCTTGAAGATTCCATCGCGCTTCACAAACTCCGGTTTGCCGATGGTGAAGTGTCGGTATCCTTTCGTCATCCTGGGCCGGCCGAGACGGTAGGGATACAAGTCGCTTCCATGCTGTTTGTTCCTTTTCTCGAGAATGCTTTTAAGCATGGGGTGGCTATCGGGTATCAATCCAGTATCATGATGTCAATCGCCGTTGATTCACGGCGGCTCTTGTTTACCTGTGAGAACACGGATCACAGCAGGATTAAAAAACTGGAAGACGAAGGGAAAGGCATCGGTCTTGAAAATATAAGACGCCGCCTGGAGTTGTTATACCCGGGCAGGTACGAGTTGCAGACCGCGAGAGAAAATGAAAGATTTAAAGTAAACCTTCAAATTGAACTGGCTTGATAACCTGTATAGCCGTCGAAGATGAACCCATGGCGCTCGAGGTGATCGAACTCTATTGCACGAAGATCGACCAGGTCGATCTGAAAGCAGTTTTTCGAGAGCCCGTCAAAGCCATTGAATATCTCGGGCGCGAGAAAATCGATCTCGTTTTTCTTGATATCAATATGCCGGACCTCAGTGGAATGCAGTTCGTACAAACCCTGTCGCCGAAACCCATGGTCATATTTACGACGGCATACAGTCATTATGCAGCGGAAAGCTATAACCTCAACGCCGTTGACTATCTTCTTAAGCCGATTTCATTCGAGCGATTTCTTACGGCGGTGAATAAAGCTGCAGCCGCATTGTCCGCAAGAACCGGGACAGCCGAAAGTGATGCCGACCAGTCAATTCTCATCAAGAGCGGGCCGCAAACCTACCAGGTGAGCCTGAAAGACATTTTTTACCTGGAAAAAGACGGAAACTATGTTAGAATTCATATGAAAAACAGGGACATCCTCATCAGGGAGAATATGAGCGATGTTTTTGATATGGTCCCCGCAGCCG
>JAJPJP010000018.1 GCA_021324175.1 Chitinophagia bacterium | reverse complement strand
GGATCCTGGAAATTGACAATGGCACTGATCCGGTGTTTGCCAAAGCCGGTTGTATTCTGCAGGGTCACCGAATCCAGGGTTACCGGGGCAGGCATGGTGGAAACCGCTGTATAGCGGGTTTGCATGACAAGTGCGGATAAGGTATAGCTGTGTCCCGGCAGCCCCTGTAAGGTGTGCGTCTGGTAGGTGCCGGGAGTGATTTCCGTAAGGCTGTCGGTCACCCCCCGGTCATCGCTGATCATTACCGCTGCGCCGGATACAGGGGGAAAATTATTGTCTGCATAAAATCCCACGGACTGGTTGATGGTCACGGTATACGGGCCCGGCGCATCGGTCACCTCTCCCTGGATGACGATCTGCGGCGGGATGGTATTCAGGTTGAGGGTTACCACTTTCTGGCATGAGTAAAAAATAAAGACCAGGCCGATGACCGGGAAGTAATATTTTGTACTGTTTTTCATCATTGACTTTTCAGAGCGTGTGAATGATTCGGATTTCATGTGGGTTAGAATTTAAAGTTGTAGGTGACAGAGGGGACCCAGCGGAACAGCGCCCATTGAACGGCCTGGGTTTTTGAGCGATCTCCCGGGTCCTGCTGAAAGCTGATGCTATAGGGGTTTTCCCTCCCGTAGAGATTATAGACCGAGAAATTCCAGTTGCTGTCGAATTTTTTTGTCTTTTTTCCCTGCAGGGTAAAGCCTGCATCCAGGCGGTTGTAAGCGGGCATCCGGTATCCGTTCCTTTCGGTGTACAGAAAAGCAACCTGCCCGTTCACTTCGTATTTGCCACTGGGCCAGGTTACGGCATTGCCTGTATAATAAACAAAGTCCGCGGAGAACGTCCACTTTTTAGAGAGTTTATAAATACCTACTACCGAAATATTGTGGGTCCTGTCCTGGTTTGCCGGATACCAGCTGTTGTTGTTCACACCGTCAAACAGTCTTTCTGTACGCGAGAGGGTGTAGCTGATCCATCCGTTGAATCGTCCATATTTTTTTTTAAAGAACAGTTCCAGTCCATAGGCTCTTCCCCTGCCGAATATCAATTGGGATTCGACATATTCATTGGCAATCAGCTGCGCACCATTCTTGTAGTCGATCTGGTTTTGCATTTTCCGGTAGTACAGTTCTGATGAAAACTCATATTGGTTATCGTGCAGGTTGCGGTAATAGCCAACCGATACCTGGTCTGCTATTTCCGGTTTTACGTTGTTGCTGCTGGGGATCCAGACATCCGTGGGGTTGGATGACGTGGAGTTGGAGAGCAGGTGCAGGTTTTGGGTGGTCCGGGTATAGGCGAACTTGACAGAGCTGGATCCGTTCAGTTTATAACTGATGGAAAAACGCGGCTCCAGGTTAAAGTAATTCTTCACCAGCTTCCCCGACCCGTATCTTGCGGTATCGATGGCGTTCCCGCTGGAATCATAGGTGTAAAAACTCCCTGGTCCAAGGACGCTGAAAAGCCCTGCACGCAGACCGTAGTTCAGGTTTATCTTATCTGAGATGGAAAGCTCATGGGAAATATAGGCCGCGCTTTCCAGCGCATGTTTATCCTGCACCGTAATCGCATTGAAGCTGGAACTGCCCGTGGCTGATATCACGCCGGGTGATGTGGTATGGCTGATGATATCCACCCCGAAATTGATCTTTCCCGCGTCTCCGGCGTAATAGGTCAGGTCTTCTTTGACATGGTAGTCGCTGATAAAGGAGGTGATGCCGATATTGTTATTCGTGGTATTGATCCTGATGTCATAACTGTATTTGCTGTAGATGAGCGAGGTATTGGAAAATAACTTGCTGCTCAGGATATGGTTCCACCGCAAAGTAGCCGTGGTGTTGCCATAATCCATGCCAAAGGTATTGCCCAGACCGAGGTTGTCCTTACCAAAATATCCGGACAGGTAGATATGGTCCTTGTCACCGAGTGTGTAATTGGCCTTGGCATTGATGTCGTAAAAATAAAGACTGCTCTTATTGGTATTGGTATCCTTGGATAGTTTCAGAAACAGGTCTGCATATGTTCTGCGGGCACTGACGATAAAAGATCCCTTATCATCGTCTCCGACAGGTCCTTCCACATTCAGCCTGGAGGAGATCAGGCCGATCCCTCCGCTTGCCTGGTAATCTTTGGTATTGCCGTCATTCATTTTCACATCCAGCACTGAGGCCAGCCTTCCGCCGAATTCGGCAGGGATTGCACCCTTATACAAGGTCACATCCTTAATGGCATCGGAATTGAAGGTTGAAAAAAAGCCGAGCAGATGGGAAGGGTTATAGACGGTCGCCTCATCCAGCAGGATAAGATTCTGGTCAATGCTGCCTCCCCGGACATAAAATCCGCTGCTGCCATCGCCTGCCGATTGCACGCCGGGCAATAGCTGAATGGTTTTTAAAATATCTTTTTCACCAAAAAGGACGGGAAGGTCCTTTATTTCATTTACGGATAGTTTTTGCACACCCATCAGCGGCCTGGTGACATTGTTATTCTTTAAGGCTGTTATCGTCACCTCCTGCAGTTGTTCACTTCCGCTAATTAATTCCACCGGAACCACTGTGTCCCTTTGCAGCGGGATGATCAGCGTATCACCGGCATACCCGGCAAAACTCACCACCATGGTGTAATTTCCGGGGACTGCACTGATGGAATAGAACCCGTACGCATTTGTCAGCATGGCTGAACGGGGCTGCTGCACGAGCGCGATACTAGCCCCGATCAGCACCTCTCCGGATGACCTGTCACGGACCGTCCCGCTTATCGTGTGACGGTTTTGGGAAAAAAGCGCAAATGGGAAAAGCAGCAGGATGGAAAATAAAAAAAACCTCACTGGTTGCATGGATGTCAATTTCAGCGCAAAGGTTAAGGAAGAGTTTAGTTAAAAATTAGTTATAGAGTAATAATGTGATTAAAATTATCGCTTGGTCGAAAGACAGATGGAGGATAGTTAATCATTTTGAAAGTATCCTTCAAGAACAACACTTACGCTGCCTGGCAGGAGCGGCAAGATAAAAATGTTTAAATGGGCGAAAGGTTACCTGAAGGCGGTATTTGCTGCAGATGATGTCCATAACGAATACAGGCTTGTCATGTCCCGGATCGGATATAATCGTATATTTTCCTATCTGATCGTATAAAATAAAGCTGCCTGATGGAAAAGTTCAGCATAATATCCGGTTCTTGCGACGGGCATTTTACCGTTATTGGTTTGAGCGAAAAACTTTAAACATGCTGTGATGGACTTCGCTTATCCCGCAGCTAATTTTTAGATTTCTTCAGCACGGATGGCTCGAGCCAGATCTGCAAAACGCCAGGGATTGCCCTGATCATCATTCAGGTGTCCATGAGTTTTTCCACCTGATCACCGGTTTACCACCGATCACTTTTAGCGGAAGCCAGATATACCCTGAATGTTCAAGATCTGTTTTATTCCATTTGTCAGCCATAAAAATAAAATCATTGTTTTTCCCGGCGACGGGGATGACAAATGCGCTCTGTGCATGATAGGTGCTGTCTGCGTCCGGACCGGTGCATGGGTTGTCGTGCATGGTCCATGCTCCCATCACGCTGTCGGCACTTGCATAAAGCGCTTTATTCGGGTCCCAGCCCGTGCACAGGGAAGTGATGAGATAATAGGTATGTTGACATTTAAACATCGCCGGCGCCTCGCGGTTGTCGCCAATTAAAATTCGGTTATACGCAGCCGTGGGGGAGGAATAGTCGGCTGACAACAGGCAAACCTGCATCGTTTTATTATCCTCCGAAGAATAGATCAAATATGCTTTGCCGTCATCGTCTTTAAAAAGAGTCATGTCCCTGGACATCTGCCCGTTTGGGCTGACACTTTTTAAATAATGATAAGGACCCGCAGGTTTATCGCTTACCGCAACGCCGGCCCGCGCATAGCTATAATCATATTTGTCGATATGCATCCACATCACAAAGCGGTGCGTGCCTGCATTATAAATCACCTTCGGACGCTCTATTACCCTGCTCGTGTGCAGATCACTGGTGGAATCCGTTTTATTTGGGGCAAGCGCAACCCCTTCATATTTCCAGTTCACCAGGTCTTTTGACGAATAGCAGGAAACGCCGCCGGCATTTACCCGGTAATCTTCCCAGGAACTAATGTCAGGCGCTCGATTTGTTTTGCCTTTTTTAATTTCACCAAACCAGTAATAGGTTTTATGGAAATAAAGAATTCCGCCGCCGTGCGCGTTGATGGGGATTCCGCTTTGGTCTTTCCATATCTTCCCGGGAAAAATCGCTTCATTTTTTTGCTGGGCGAAAGCGGACAGCAAAGAGGTCATCAATAAAAAAGAAAAGTATTTTTTCACTGGATGGAAATAATTACGATAAAAATAGAATTTTATTTCTGACTTGTTTTTAAAAAGACATGCAGCAATCACTAAATTGCACCTCACTTCAAAACAAAAAACCATGCGACGGATAGCTTTGCTCACTGCCATTTTGTTTTCTTTATCTGCAACTGCCCAGCATTATTATCTTTTTGTGGGCACTTACACCAGCGGGAAAAGCAAGGGTATTTATGTATATGATTTCAACGCAGCCAGTGCGGATGTTCAACCAGTCAGTGTTGCCGAAGCAAAAAACCCTTCCTACCTCGCCATTGCCTCCGGCGGAAATTACCTGTATTCCGTCAATGAAAACAGCGGGCAGGAAGGTGGGGTGAGCGCCTTTTCCTTTGATCAGAAAAGCGGGCAGCTGCAACTCATCAACGAGCAAAAAAGCGGGGGAGAAGATCCATGTTTTATATCGGTGAACCGCGCACGCACCTGGGCGATCGTTGCCAATTATAGCGGTGGTAACCTGTCTGCGCTTCCGATAAAACCCGATGGGTCCGTGGGTCCCGTGACAGAATTGATCCAGCATACGGGGGCAGGCGTAAACAAGCAACGCCAGGAGAAAGCGCATGTCCATTCCACCTTCCTGACTCCTGATGAACACTATGTTTTTACGGCTGACCTGGGAACCGACAAATTAACGGTCTATCATTTCAACCCCAATGTCTCCAGGCCCCTTGCTGCCCCAAGAGATTCTGTGGTGAATGTGCTGCCCGGCAGCGGTCCGAGACATTTTGCCTTCCATCCGACAAAAAATTTTGTTTATGTCATTGAAGAATTAACCGGCACCGTGGACGCTTTCCGGTATACGGGCGGCAGGCTGACCAGCCTGCAACGGATCAGCGCCGTTCCCAAGGATTTTACAGGCGAGGACGGCAGCGCGGACATTCATGTGTCTCCCGACGGGAAATTTTTATATGCCACCAACCGGGGAGATGCAAACAGCCTTGTAATATATAAAATTGACGCAGCGACGGGCAGACTGCATATCCAGGGATTTCAACCGGTGATGGGAAAGCATCCGAGGAATTTTATCATTGATCCAACGGGCAAATTCCTGCTGGTGGCTAATCGGGACACGGATAATATTGTGATCTTTACCATCGATCACCAAACCGGTTTGCTGACAGCAACGGGGAAGCAAATCGAGGTGCCGAACCCCGTTTGTCTTAAATTGCTAAAAAAATAATCACCATTAAAACTTGTTGTATGGTCGAATACAACTGGGATCATTTCACCAAACGCATCACCATCAGCGCATCCGTGCCGGAAGTCTTCCAGGCGTGGACAACCCAGTCCGGGCTGGAAAAATGGTTTCTGCGAAGGGCTGAATTTACCGACAGGCATAAGCATCTTCGTGACCGCAGTGCTGCTGTGGAAGCGGGCGATATCTATGCATGGACATGGTTTGGCTACCCGGATTCGGTTCATGAGCACCACACGATCCTGGAGACTAACGGTCATGACTATCTTAAATTCAGGTTTTCAGGCGGATGCCTGGTCACCGTGACCGTTAAAATCGAAAACGGGGAAACCGTCTGTGAACTCATGCAGGACATGACACCGGCAGAAGAGGGTAAAAAACCGATGTTTTTTATTGAGTGCAGCCGGGGCTGGACATTTTACATGACCAATTTAAAATCTATTTTAGAGGGCGG
>JAJPJP010000019.1 GCA_021324175.1 Chitinophagia bacterium | reverse complement strand
TGGTTGGGGGATCAACTGATTTTTCCAGGTAACGTTTCAGGCGCTGCTCGAACTCTTTTGGAGGCTTGCCGGCCACGAAACCGAGTGATTTCTGCAAGCTGCCGTTTTCTGGAAATCGCCCCAAAGCGTAGGCAGATCTTTTCCAATCATTTTCGCGAAGAGCTCTTCAGAAAATCGTCCGTGGCGAAGTCTGGCGTTCAGTTCCGTGACCACACAGGCCGCAAAAGACGCGACAGTGAAAGGACCGCGGCGTTCACGCCGCTTGGGCTCCCGAAGGCTGAGCTGGATAGGGATGTTCGTTGATCTTTTTGCACGCGGACGTGAAGCGGCGTGAACGCCGCGGTCCTTGCAGTGCTGGCGGGTAGGGCGTGTCACTCCGTGCGCGCCGCGTTTGGGGGCCGTCAATCGGCGCGCGCGGAGTGGGCACGCGCCCAACGGCGCGCACGGAGTGACGCGCCCTACCTCCAAAAAAAACAGTTGCGTAGTCAAATGACGACGCATATATTGTGTAGTCACATAGCTACACAATGAATTTAAGACGAGACGTATTTCAAGCCATCGCGGACCCGACCAGAAGGGCGATACTGCTATTGGTTGCTTCACAATCAATGACCGCCGGGGCGATCGCGTCGAACTTTGACACCGCCAGACCGACGGTATCAAAACACCTGCACATACTCACCGAGTGCGAATTACTCGAACAAGAGCAAAACGGCCGGGAAATTTACTATCACATCAACGCAAAGAAAATGAAAGAAGTAGCCGACTTCATTGAACCATTCCGCAGCATGTGGGATGACCGGTTTAATAAACTGGAAACCATAATGAAAAAATATAAATCAAAAAAATAGAATAAATATGGAACAAAAAACCAAAATCAATGCCGAAGACGGCAAACAGGAGTTAATGATAACGAGGGAATTTGATTTGCCGTTGGAATTGCTGTTTAGAGCGTATGTCGAGGCCGAAATTGTCGAGCAATGGATGGGAACGAAAGTGCTGAAACTGGAAAGTAAAAAGCATGGCTGTTATCAATTTGAAACCACTGATGCTAAAGGAAATAGGTACGGGTTCAATGGGGTCATCCATGAGTTTATCCCGAACCGAAAAATCACGCGGACATTTGAGATGGAGAATATGCCATTTGGCGTCCAGCTTGAGCTCTACGAATTTGAGCGGCTCACAGACGACATCAGCAAACTCAACATGCACGTCATATATGAATCGGTTGCCCACAGAGACCAGGTGTTGAAAATAGGGATGACGCACGGCATCAACCTGGCACACAACCGATTACAAGACATCGCAGGCAAATTAAAAAATAAATAACAAACCATGACAAAGCGCCGAATGAATCCCGAGGTTGATTTCTTTTTTCGTAAAGCGAAACGATGGCGGGAAGAATTTGAGAAACTGAGAGCGATCATTCTTCAGCATGAACTGACTGAAGAATTGAGGTGGGGCAAACCTTGTTACACTTTTCAGAAAAGCAACGTGGTTTTAATGCACGGATTTAAAGAATACTGCGCGCTTCTGTTTATCAAAGGGTCTTTGCTGAAAGACGCCCATGGTGTTCTCGTCCAACAGACGGAGAATGTGCAGGCGGGGCGCCAGATTCGGTTCACCGATGTCCGGGAAATAGTTGAGATGGAACCGGTCCTGAAAGCCTATCTTGAGGAAGCCATTGCGGTGGAAAAATCCGGTGTGAAAGTGAATTTTAAAAAAGCTTCAGAATTCAAAGTTCCTGAAGAATTCCAAGCTCAATTAGATAAAATCCCCGCCTTGAAAAAAGCTTTTGCCGCATTGACCCCGGGACGGCAAAAGGGATATCTCCTCTATTTTTCTGCGGCCAAACAATCCAAGACGCGGGAGTTAAGGGTTGGAAAATGCATGCAGCAAATTCTGGATGGAAAAGGGTTGGAGGATCGGTGAAAGTGAAAAGCGGAAATCGGTAAAGCGGGAAAGCGGAAACTCGGAGTCAAAAATCCAGAACATGAGGCAAATCGGAAAACTTTAGCCTTTCTAGTTGGCCGCCGTACAACAGGTGGCCAGCATCTTCGGTGGCGAGGGCTTTATGTTTTCCGGCGGATGACCTGGCGCATCCGGTCAATTGCTTCGGTTTCTTTCATAATCGCGCGAAGGGCCTACGGCAGGCACTTGGACAAATGCTGTCCAAGTCGAAAAGGAAAGACAACCAACTTTGAGCTTGTAATATGGGGACTGGGAGGTTTAAGTTGAGGCAGACTTAGGCTGATAATGAACAGCTTAGAAAAAAAGGATGGCACAATTCCCGGCGGCGATATCCAGGTGCAGTGCCATAAACACAGTTCGGCGATGTCGTACCGCATGCAGGAGCCTTGTAACCCGGAGGGTTGGCAGACAGTAGCCGGGGGTCGCAGCGGAGCGGAGACCCCCGGTAGGCAGGCGGTGGGATTGCATCCTGGAGAGATGCCGGAATTCTGCGACCCGTCCAGGGTCGGGAGGGATTATCGCGTTGACGATCCGGGGGTGTCGCTGCGCTCGACCCCCGGCTACTGTCTGGCAAGCCTTCAGCTTGCCCAGCAGCGGTCGCCAGCCGAACTTCCG
>JAJPJP010000152.1 GCA_021324175.1 Chitinophagia bacterium | reverse complement strand
TTCCGCCCGCGCCAACATATTGGCCAACGAGAATATGCGTTCCAGAATGTGAAACTTCGAGCCATGAAGGCAGATCTTTATCTGCGCTGCCGCCCGGATGCAGTGTCATGTCCCAGCGCCCTTCTAAGGGAGAACCCTCCTGTGCACAAAGTTCTTTTGTCAGCAGCGCAAAAATCAATAGGGCAAACAGACGGACCGGATGTACAACGATGTGACGATTTCTCATTTTGAATTTTTTGATTGCAACGATAAATTTTTCGATTAATATACTAAAGTAATAAAAACGGCTTTAGATTTCGCGGCTAGTTGTAAATTATAGATTTCAAGTATTTATTTCTTTTGGGTAATTTGAGAGTGATAACCAAACATCATGAAAAGAATTATTCTCGGGTTCGTTTTGATTGCGTCAATTTCAAGTCCGGGACAACCTGTCGATGAAGCCATTCAAAAAATAAAGAGCGAAGAGAAAAATAATTCACAAGTTTCGGAGATTGCGCACATTCTCACCGACGTGTGCGGTCCTCGGCTGACAAATTCACCTGGGTATCGAAGTGCGGTAAATTGGGTCACTCAAAAGTTCAAAGAATGGGGTTTGCAAAATTCCGGGCCTGAACCTTGGGGTGAATTTGGAAGGGGCTGGAGTACCGAGATGGCTTATTTAGCCATGAAATTGCCGTATTATCAACCTTTGATCGCGTATCCCGTCGCCTGGACCAATGGCACGCAGGGATTAATTTCCGCAGATGTCGTAATTATTGACAAGCTGGATTCTTCCACCATCGACAAGGCTGGCGATTTGCAGGGCAAAATAGTCATGGTTAAAGAATCGAATACAAACCTGCCGAGCGCTTTTGAACCCTATTCCACTCGTTATGCCGATTCAATTTTGAACAATTTACCTGACGCTTATATTTTTTCACGCCAAATGATTGAATATTATTTGCCAATTTTAATGAATGAATACAAAACGTCATTATATCTGCAGAGTAAAGGCGCGGTTGCGCTTCTCACGCGCGGCTTTCAAGGAAGAGATGGAACATTGTTTGTGGCGGGAACTCCCGCTTTCGCAAAAAATTATCCGTTGCCACTACCAGAATTGGTCGTCTCAAGCGAGGACTATTTGAGGATGCAACGATTAATTGAAGACAAGAGGGAAGTTCGCCTTGAAATCAATATTAGAAATCAAATTTACAGCGATAGTCTTATAGGCTTTAATGTGATAGGTGAGATTCCAGGATCTGATCCAACTCTAAAAAGTCAGCTAGTTATGCTTGGCGGCCATCTCGATTCCTGGCACAGCGGCACGGGCGCTACGGATAACGGTGCCGGATGCATTGCGACAATGGAAGCCGTACGAATCCTCGCAGCTTTACATCTGAAACTTCGGCGCACCATTCGAATAGCTCTTTGGGGAGGCGAGGAACAGGGTTTGCTCGGGTCATTCGCCTATGTAAAAAACCATTTCGGCGATCCAAAAGATATGAATCTTAAACCAGAACAAAAATTAGTTTCAGTATATTACAATTTGGACAACGGATCTGGAAAAATAAGAGGCATCTATTTGCAAAACAATGAAAAGGTCAGGGGACTTTTTTCCCGATGGCTTATGCCATTTGCATCCATGGGTGCTACAGGCGTAACATCTAGCAATACAGGTGCAACGGATCATCTATCTTTTGATGCCGTGGGAATCCCTGCTTTTCAGTTCATCCAGGACCCTCTTGAATACGAGACCAGGACTCATCACAGTAACATGGACAATTACGACCATCTTTCAGTTGATGACCTTCAACAGGCTGCGACAATCATCGCCGCATTTGTTTACAATAGTGCGATGGCTGATGACATGATTCCCAGGAAACCTTTACCCAAGCGTGGGCGTTTTGTATTTGACACAGATCTCCCGTTCTAAGAAATTGGGACAATTTCAACTTTAGTTGTCAGACTTTGAGATCACTTTTTAGCGGGTGCAAGAATTTTCTGCAATACCATTGCATGATTATTTTCATCGTCCTTTGAACCGTACAGGAGCGTTACCTGATTCCTTTTTGCCAATGACCTTATACGATCAAGGTTTTCTTCCTGGTTAGCCAATTCTCGCCTGTAATCCTTGGAGAATTCGCCGAAAGTCATCCCCTTCGCGTGGAATTTTTTTCTCAAGTTGGATGAAGGGGCGATTTCCTTATTCCACTCATCAAGGTGGGCTTCCGTTTTTTTTATTCCGCGGGGCCACAACCTGTCTACAAGCATCCTGTAACCATCCTCTTTCCCCGGATCGTCATAAATTCTTTTGATCTTTAATGACATCGTTTACTATTTTGGTTTACCCATGCCCAGATTCAAATTTGATTCCGAATCTCGCGCCTGAAAATCAAGCTGAATACCAGCAATAGGTGGAAATTTTTTGACCGATGGTTGGCGTGCCGGGAGGTAAATTCAATTTGAGTGCATCAGATACCAACAAGGCAACCGGAAAGTAATGAGCAGGCCGAAAAGAAAACTTACCAATTGTATCGTACATATGAAACGCTAAGCCATCGTTAAACGACGGTGCGGCTGGTTTATTGACGGAATTTATTCAGCCTGCCAGCAAGGTCCAAATCATGGATTCTGGCATTTTGCTTTGCCACTTCATATCCTGCATCCGCATGCCGAATGATGCCAATCCCCGGATCATTGCGCAAGACCCTTGCAAGCCTCTTATCTGCTTCGCGTGTGCCGTCTGCGACTATAACCATTCCCGCATGAATGCTGTAGCCCATTCCTACCCCGCCTCCATGATGCAGGCTGACCCAGCTGGCCCCCCCAGCCGTATTAACGAGGGCATTTAGCAATGGCCAGTCTGCAATCGCGTCGCTCCCATCAAGCATGCCTTCCGTCTCGCGGTTAGGACTCGCGACGCTCCCCGTATCAAGATGGTCCCTGCCAATTACGATTGGCGCTTTCAATTTCCCCGTCCTGACAAATTCATTAAAGGCAAGACCTGCCTTGGCTCGCTCACCCTGTCCAAGCCAGCATATCCTTGCAGGAAGGCCTTGAAATACAATTTTTTCCCTGGCCAGGCTTAGCCATCGTAAAAGCGATTTATTTTGTGGGAATAGCTCCGCGATCAATTGATCCGTAGTAGCGATATCTTCGGGATCTCCACTTAACGCGGCCCAGCGAAAAGGTCCTTTCCCTTCGCAAAAAAGAGGCCTGATATATGCGGGGACAAATCCTGGAAAATCAAAACACCGACCTCTGGGAAACTGGGCGAGGTCGTAATCTCGAGCAATGCCGTCTTTTTTCATTTTATCTTCCTGCTCCTGGGCTCTTGCCCTGATGTTATTGCCGTAGTCAAACGTCACTGATCCCTTGTCCATTAGTCTTACCATAAGCTGAACGTGTCTGAACATAGAACGATAGGAAAATTCAAGATATTCTGCCGGGTTCTGTTCGCGAAGAACTTTTGCCTGCTGATAAGAGATCTCATGAGGCCAGTATCCAATCAGCGGATCGTGGGCAGAGGTTTGATCTGTGAGGGTATCAGGTATAATATTTCTTTCCAATAACTTTTGAAGCAAATAAACGGCGTTGCATTCCACACCGATACTTTTTGCGATGCCTTTTGCCTTCCATTCCAAGGCACGGTCAATGGCCTGATCAATATCATAAAATTTTTCATCGAGATACTTCGTTTGGATCCGTTTGTCGATTCGCCACTCTTCTACTTCAGCAACGAGTGCAACGCCCTCATTCATGGTGATGGCGAGCGGTTGAGCACCTCCCATTCCGCCAAGGCCAGCCGTTACGTTTAGCGTCCCTTTGAGCGACCCGCCAAAGTGTCTGCCTGCGATGGCTGCGTAGGTCTCATAAGTCCCTTGAACAATTCCCTGCGAACCAATATAGATCCAGCTGCCCGCGGTCATCTGCCCGTACATCATTAGGCCTTTTTTTTCGAGCTGGTCAAAATGTTCCCATGTGGCCCATTTCGGTACTAACTGCGAATTTGAAATTAAAATCCGTGGTGCGTCTGGATGGGTTTTTAAAATTCCGACCGCCTTTCCACTCTGTACAAGCAGAGATTCATCATTTTCCAGAATTTTCAAGGATGAAATAATATCATCAAGGCATTCAAAATTCCTCGCTGCCTTCCCTCGGCCGCCATATACTATCAATTCATCAGGATTTTCTGCGACTTCGGGGTTAAGGTTGTTTAAAAGCATTCGAAGCGCTGCCTCCTGAACCCAACCCTTACATTGCATGGATTTGCCTTTTGGTGTTTTATACTTTGCTGCATCATAGTGTCTGGTGACTTGCATAAATGAGAAATTCTAGTATTTAAATGGTTCAAAGCCCTTTTAAGTGTTGTAAACAATTTAGGCCTTATACCCCGAACTCGGGAAAGTCCTGATTGAGATCCACATTTATCGAACGCGCAAAAATGTTCAGTTTTTTTACAAATGTAAAATCACTTATAATTTCGCTTATTCGATTTATGTCGTCGGCAAATACTCTGTCTTCTTCGGCAAAGGTCACGAATTGTCGAACATAGTCATGGGCGAATTCCAAAATTGCGCTACTCTTTAAGGGCCTTCGGAATTCAATCGCCTGGCAGGCAGTAAGTAACTCAATAGCCAGAATATATTCGAGGTTATCTAAAACACGGTTAAGTTTTCTACCGCTTATACTTCCCATACTCACATGGTCTTCTTGCCCCAAAGATGTCGGAATGCTGTCGACACTTGGCGGGAAACACAAAGTCTTATTTTCTGTGACCAGTGCCGCTGTCGTATACTGCGGAATCATAAAACCGCTGTTTAACCCGACGTTTTTCATCAGAAGCAGGGGCAGTCCCCATTTCCCTTCGAGCAGCAAATAACAACGCCGGTCCGAAATATTGCCCAATTCGGCTGCCGCAAAACATGCGTAATCCAGGGGGAGGGCCAGAGGCTGGCCATGAAAATTGCCGCCACTTACGGTGTCCTGATCGCCAAAAATAATGGGATTGTCGGTAACCGAACCCAACTCAATCTCAGTTAATTCTTTCAAATGCAACCACGCGTTCCTGCTTGCGCCATGAACCTGGGGCATGCACCGTAGGGAATATGGGTCCTGTACCCGCCCGCAATCGACATGGCTCGTCATGATGGCGCTGTTATTTAGCAATCTTCGAAGCCGTTGAGCAACCAGGAGGTTTCCTCTAAAGGGCCTCAGGTCATGCAAACGCGTGTCGAAGGGCGCCTTGGTGCCTGTCAGCGCTTCCAGGCTCATTGCTCCTATAACGTCCGCCGCTTCAAGGCAATAATACATACGCTGAACTGCTTTTACAGCAAATGCAAGAATAAATTGCGTACCATTGATCAACGCCAGACCTTCTTTGGGTCCTAATTGCAGAGGCCCAAGGCCAAATGAGGAAAGTACAGTCTGGGATTTTACCTTTTTCCCCTTGAAGAATACTTCGCCAAGGCCAATCAGCGGTAAAAAAAGGTGCGCCAACGGTGCAAGATCGCCAGACGCTCCCACCGATCCTTTTTCGGGCACGACCGGAACGACATTTTCCTCAATATGCCATAAAATTCGATTGATCGTTTGAATCTGCACACCCGAGTAGCCTTGGGCTAAGGCATGCGCTTTGGTAATCATCATCATTTTTGCCAATTCGGGCAAAATCGGTTCGCCTACACCCACGCTGTGGCTTTGAAGTATTCTCTGTTGAAGCGCGAGTGCATCTTCTTCTGAAATTTTCGTATTTGCCAATATCCCGAAACCGGTGTTAATTCCATAAACCGTTGTGTGGCTCGCGACGATCTTATTGACAAATGCCTTACTGGTATTTATTCTGCTTGCAGCAATGTCTGATAGAAATGCTTTTTTTGTGCCGGCAGCAATTTCAATCACATCGGAGATTCCCAGGCTGTCGATTCCGAGAGCAAATTGATTCATAGTAATTTTGTCTGCAAAAATAACCGAATTGATGAAAGAAGTTTAAAACGAACGGATCAATACAATTGTCGAGGCAAGAAACTAAATATATTGGTTGATCAAATTTTCAAGCCACTCCTGCTTCCCGCTTATTTGAGCTGGCTCGCCGTGACTAATGGCAATGCCACGCAAATCCTCAAGGGAAAGTTTGCCATCCTCAAACTCTTTTCCCTTTCCATTATCAAACGAAGCATAACGGTTCTTTCGAAATGTATTAAAGCTCGATTTTTGGAGGACTTGATCGGCGATGATAAATGCGCGTGCGAACGCATCGATCCCACCGATATGTGCCAGGAAGATGTCTTCAAGATCTGTAGAATTCCGTCTTGTTTTTGCATCAAAGTTTACTCCGCCGCCAGCGAATCCACCGGTAGTGATAATTATCAAAGCTGATTCCACAAGTTCATTCAGATTGTTTGGAAACTGGTCAGTGTCCCAGCCGTTTTGGTAGTCGCCTCGGTTTGCATCAATGCTTCCCAGCATGGCTGCGTCGGCTGCTACCTGTAACTCATGTTGAAATGTATGTCCCGCAAGGGTTGCGTGATTAACTTCAATATTTAATTTGAAATCATTGTCAAGACCATATTGACGAAGAAACCCAATCACCGTTGCCGCATCGTAATCATATTGATGCTTTGTAGGCTCACAAGGCTTGGGTTCGATGAAAAAAGTTCCTTTAAACCCATTTTTACGCGCATAATCCCTTGACATCGTAAGAAATCTCGCAAGGTGATCAAGCTCCCTCTTCATATTTGTATTCAGCAGCGTCATGTAACCTTCCCTACCCCCCCAGAAAACATAATTTTCGCCTTTCAGAGCTATTGTCGCATCAAGGGCGTTTTTAATTTGAGTACCGGCATATGCGACCACCGAGAAATCCGGATTAGTAGATGCGCCGTTCATGTATCTTGGATTCGAAAAGACATTGGCGGTGCCCCAAAGCAGGCGAACGCCACTGGCGCTTTGCTTTTGCTTCGCAAAGTCGACCATTGTTTGCAATCTATTTTCATATTCTGACAAGGAATTTCCTTCATCAATCAAGTCAATGTCATGAAAACAATAATAAGGAACACCAAGTTTTGTAAAAAACTCAAACGCCGCATCCATTTTGTCCTTCGCCCTTTGAATTGCGTCGTGTGAGTCATTCCAGGGAAAATTCTTCGAACCTGGACCAAACGGGTCACTGCCAGTATTGCCGAATGTATGCCAGTAGCAAACGGCGAGACGCAGGCATTCTTTCAGGGTTTTTCCTCCCAGTATTCTTTTTTCGTCATACCACTTAAAAGCAAGTGGGTTATCTGAATCCTGGCCTTCGAATTCAATCCTTCCAATTCCTTTGAAATACTCTCTGTTTCCTGTGATAACGGGCATAAACTATGATTTAATCTAAAATGTCTTAATTCCCCGCAACTGCTGCGAGGTAGTTCATTTAGTTTGAGATTGTAGTCCCATTTTCCATTTGTGGTATATTTCGCCGATTCGATCTGAGGTTGCTTTATCTGGCTCGACGCGCGTGGCCGGTTGCATGCCTTTAAAGCATTCGTCGAATGTTGCATAGAATCCTGAACCCAATGCAGCGCCCCTTGCCGCACCCGATGCTCCGTCTGTATTAAATAACTCGATGACGCATCCGGATGCATTTGAAAGGGAAAACGAAAAAACTTCACTTAAAAACATATTTGCTTTACCTGCTCTTATTGTATGAACAGGTATATCCAGATCCTTCATGATTTCAATCCCATAGTTGAGCGCAAAAACGATTCCCTCCTGCGCGCCTCTTGCCAAATGACCACGTCCATGCAGGTTGAATTGAAGATTCTTAAAGCTAGCGCCGGGCGTTTTATTGCCAAGCAATCTCTCGGATCCGTTGCCAAATGGATATACCAGTAACCCGTCAGCACCAATGGGTACCTTCGAAGCTTCCGCGTTCATCTCAGCATATGGGGTATTATGAAATATAGTCTTTCTAAGCCAACTGTTCAAAATGCCCGTTCCATTTACGCATAGCAACATCCCCAATCGCCTTTTCGAATCCGAATTGTTTACGTGGATAAATGGATTTATCCTTGATTCCCAGTCGTATTGAATCTTGTCCGTAATTCCGTACACCACGCCTGACGTTCCTGCATTTGCGGCAACCTCACCGGGGTTGAGCACATTTAGGGAAAATGCATTATTAGGCTGATCTCCCGCTCGATAAGAAACAGGTGTACCCTCCTGGAGTCCCAGCCGTTTTGCCGCCACCGTGGTCAGGCCACCCTGGAAACCAAAGGTGGATGTTAGTCGCGGTAGCAGACCAGAATCAAGCCCAAAATAAGTAAACAATTCATCGGCTACAGCTCCGTTTTTATAATTCCAAAAAATACCTTCAGAAAGTCCGGACAAAGTTGTGTTTGATTCGCCTGTCATTTTAAGGGCAATGAAGTCGCCCGGCAACATTATCTTATAAATACGGTCATATACTTCAGGCTCATTCAGCTGCACCCATTTTAATTTTGAGATCGTGAAATTCCCGGGAGAATTCAAATATTGCTCAAGACAATGTTGGTGACCCAATTCATCAAAAGCTCGTTCACCCACCTCCACTGCCCGGCTGTCGCACCAAATTATGGAAGGCCTAATGGTGCGCAAGTCCTTGTCGAGGCAAACAAGGCCATGCATTTGGTAGGAGATTCCGATCGCCGCAATCTCATTACGATTAAACTTGGTCAATTCATGCAATTTCGAAAGTGCATGGATTAGTTCTTCCCACCACATTTCCGGATCTTGTTCCGCAAAACCGGGAGCCTTGCAAAGAATCTCCATCTCTGATTCGGGGGAATATGCGAAACCTACGATATTTCCAGTTTCTCCTTCGAGAAGAGCCACTTTAATCGAAGAAGAACCTATATCAATTCCAATAAAATAATTCACGACATGCCAATTGACGGTGGCAAATTAATAAATCTATTACGCCCCCGCGATTTTATTCTTTATGACCGTTGAACTTGGTATTTTCACTGAGCAAATCAAAAAAAATGTACGAAAATAAGCGCCAACCATTGGCGAGCCTAACAATTTTTTACAGACGAATGGCCCGAAATCTGGTCGTCGGCGTGGTTATTATCTTGATCAGTTTAATGATAGGAATCGTGGGCTACCATTATACTTCAGATGTACCCTGGTTGGACTCCTTGCACAACGCCTCAATGATTCTAAGCGGTATGGGACCGGTAGTCGATATCAAGACTGTTGGTGGAAAATGGTTTTCGTCAGTGTATGCATTGTTCAGCGGAGTGGTATTCATAACCAATATCGGATTTATTCTAGCCCCCGCTGTACATCGTTTTTTTCACAGGCTTCACCTGGAAGCGACTCAAGGCTGACATGGATCCGCCATGCACTCCCGTGTGACGCTTAGATTAGTCATTCTTTTCTTACCAGCACTATTTTACCTCGGTCGGCCCTGTATATCTTTTCAAAATAGCTTGACATATCGCCGTATGCCGAGGCACTGAAACGACCCGCATGCTGCTCTCGAAAACGTATGAATTCGATTTTTTCCGGTGAAACTTTATAGGAGGCGAAATACTTTCCAAACTTTGTATCGAGGCTGGCTTCGGCAGGAATCGCTTCGGGTTGGTAACCCGAAGGAACTACCAAATCCACGGTATCCTTTTCAGTGTAATCGTCATGAAGTTCAATATCCGCTTTGCGTCCGCTATCGAGATTAAGGTGCTGCGTTGACCTGGTCATGATATTGGGGGAAATAAAAAGCCTTTTGCCGCTCACCTGTGCATAGCGCGGGGCATTTATTTCCAAAGTTTCATCTATGATTGGTATACCATCTTTTTCTTCCTGATAATTAAACTTGGTCACATCGTAGGTGGGTAGATTGAGCTCCGTTTTCAGACGTTCCATCACTTTATCGCGCGAAAGCTCGTTGATAGACAGAGAAAGCTCGTCCTGTTTTTCGGCGTGATAGGTGGATTTCACCATAAAATCAAGATTCCCGTCGTCGCTCACTCTGCCAGTGATATGCCTGCATTGCAGGTTATCTTTCGCCGTATAAACGGGGGTCTTCACTATGTGTCCGCCCGTTTCGTCAATGACGACGCCCTTTCTGTTCCCGGTAAAACTGCCGGCATATCCTGCCGCTTTGGCTTGGTCGGTACACTCAAGCCAGATGGTGTCCTTATCCATGGGCACCGCACAGGTAACGTGATTAGACTGAAAGCTGGGAAAATCTTCGACCATTTTCAATTCGTCCTTGCCCGCACGTATTTCAACATATTTTCCGTTTATGCCCGCCTCCTTTAACAGGGCAATCATATAGTTGGAAAGCGCCTTACAATCGCCATAGTTTTTGGTAGCGACGTAAGTTGCGTCAAAAGGTTGCCAACCGCCGATACCCAGTTGAATGCCCACGTAATGCGTCGTCGCTTGCAAAAACCGGTAGAGAGCCAGGACCTTTCGTCGCCTGTCGGAGATTGTATCGGTTATTTCGTGCACTTTTTTCCTGGTATTGTCCGGCAGTAAGTCCCTTCCGTGTACGAGCTGGTACATAAACCTGCCATAATTTTCCCAAGAATTCATATTTCCCTTATAACCTTGTACCTCAAAATCTGAAGGAGCTATAATAACATAAGGCATTGTTTCTTCCAACGGCGGCGCCATGGGTTCTTTCTTCTGTGCTGGTAGGTTTTTTGCTTCCCACGTATAAATTCGTTTATCTTTTTCTTCTGTAACGATTGGTTCTATCGAACAATTCACCGGTTTGTACCTTACTTTATAATCCCTCGGTGCGATTACGACAAAACGAGAGCTAACAACTGACGCGTTATACATCGACCGCGGCATCCATTCACCGATATCCATCAATCCGTTGATTTCATCTTCTTCTTCATAGTCCACCGTATAAGGATATATCCTGTTATAAAAGTCATAACGTTTTACTCGCTCACTATTCATCAGGCTAAAACCATCGTTCACGCTAAAGTCGCCCATATCCCGGAGCTTAATTTTCTTAACCTGCTTTCCCATCGCATCGTATAAGGTTCCGTAGGCGTAGTTTATGGAGATAAATGAGCCATAATAGGAATCGTATTTAGCGAGGAAGTCTGCGTCTTCATTCAAGATTGTATATGCAAAGTGCTCATGTTCGACAGCTTTTCCTGGCGACTTTATTTCAAAAATTACCTCGTGAATCCGCACTACAGCATTAGCACCTTTCGTCAGCGTGTCCGGAATTCCGGATACGCTGAAAGACTGTCCCAAGCCAAATGCCGGTATTATCATTAAGAAGAAAAATGAATGCTTTTTCATAAAATTATTTCTTTTTCTTAAGCACAATCTGTTCCGCTTGCTTCTGCACGATGAATGCAAAGAAGTCGCGAAGTGTACTATAATCACCAGGTTCAAATGTTGCCTTGTTCAGTTTGAGTCTTGTACGCATTTGAATATTGGATTCATCTTTTTGAATCAGGTACTCGAAAGAACCTTCCGTCCCATTCAGCGAGACTCTTGCCGATTTGGGCAATTCTTCAACTGCGTAACCATTCGGAATTTCCATATTAAAAACGTATGTTTCATCCATGGTATATGGCATTTCAACAGGGTATTTTCGATCGGTTGATTTAAATGGATTTTCCTTATATCCCTCGGTCAACATTGGATTTAAATAAATAATTTCGTCATCCACCGGTAATTTATAGTTAAAGTCATAGTGAACAGTTGCGGGGACATCCAGCTGATTCAAAGAGTCGATTCCGGAATTTGTGATCACAAAATCAGAAGTGTATGGTTTAATATCCTTGAAATATTCCTGTTCTGTTTTTTTGGATATTTTTTCACGCAATTCGTAGGATTCGACGTTGCCAAGTTGCGAGGTAAAGCTACCTGATAAGCTGCCTCCCTTTTCGTCGTTGACGATGAGTATCGTGGTGATTTTCCTTTCCTTTAGCGAATCTGCAAAAAAATAAACAGGGACTGGATTCTCCTTGCTGATGATCCGGGCATGACCGTTATAACATTCCTCGCCAATGGTGCCGAAAGGCAGTTTCGGCTGGCTAGCATCCAAATAATAGGTCTTGCTGTCGATATTCACGCTACATATCACATAGTTAAACCGATCAAGTAAAGGATAAATTTCATGGGTATAACCATTTTTACGCGTACTTAGGAGCACCGGATCCGCATGGATTTCTTCGTGATTTAGCATCGCAGTCAGCAAAAGGTTGATCGCAGCTTCGTTACCACCTTTGTTCTTGAATACGATTTTGAGGGTATTATCCATTTTACGCGAATTGCTCCCCGAACACGTAAAGGTATTGTGGACCCATTCATAGATTTTTGTTGCTTTTTCCAACTTGCTGGTTGCTCCTTTGATGACGTTATTCAAGTCATTATCCAGCCAACCGTTATTGGAGGCGATGTCGGCTCCAAAATACTCGTCTTTCATCAGGTGTTCACTTGCCTTAGGCCAATTTTGCATAATATCCTCAGAATAGTTGGGAAATCGGTATTGGGAAAGCTGAAATTCAACTTTTGAAACGTAATTGTCTGTCGTGGTTGTAAAGCTCTCTTCTTTTATAGCGGGTATATCTTTCATTACCCACCTGCGCGTAACCGCTGAGCCGGTTATAGTCGAAACATCATCCGAAAACGCCCCTCCCGGGCTGCGGACAGTGTAGCTGACATAAGAGGTATTGCTGGAATTGACAAGATAGGGCTGAAATCCCTGGCCCAAAAAAACATAACTAAAAAATTCGGGAATGGTAACCTCGTATTCACTCCAAAGGCACGGGTATTCCCCCTGGAAAGTCCATGGCTGCAGGTTAAAAAGAAAGTCGGAGTGCAGAACATAACTGTATTCAATTATGGAACCCTCCTTCAGATTGGGCATCGAAAATTTCTTGACAATTATATTCTTGTTGAATTTGTCAGTGAAAATTGATTTTTCATCCAGCTTGGCTTCGGTCACATTCCCGTTCTCCAGGTTATATGTCACAGCTTTTAGATTGTCGAGCTTTTCCTCGCTTGTTCCGTCCGAATACAGTGGAATCATAACTGTGCCTGCGTCAAAGCCTTTCTTGCTCAAAACCTTCACTCGTCGGGACCGTTTAAAAACCAGGGAAAACCATCCTTTGGTATTGCCTTCGAATCTAGAGTTCCCGATATCCGCGACTACTACTGCGGTAGCTGATGAATCGTAAGAATACCTTGAAAGATCGAAATCTGCTGGAGTAATTTTTCCGAACTTTACCGGTGATTTGTCTTGGGCCAACGAAAAAGTGGAAGAAAAAATAAAGGCACAAAGAAATGCCCAGGATTGGTTTCGGTGATGCATAGGTGGTTAGAGGTTTAATTTAAAAATCGGTATCCAATATTAATAAAAAAATTTATTAACAAATAATATTATAAACAATTAATTCACTGATTTGAACATTAATCAAGTAACAAATCTTGTAAAAACGTATTCCAATTCACTTGGATTCGAGTATTGTGGAATCGCCAGGGCCGAAGCACTGCCCGACGAAGCGCGGAAACTTGAGAACTGGCTTAGTAAGGGTTTTCATGCATCCATGAACTATATGGAAAAGCATTTTGAAATGCGTGTAGACCCGACAAGATTGGTACCTGGTGCGAAATCAGTGATCACGATGTTGCTTAATTATTATCCAGTCAACGACCCGCCGTCAGGGATACCCAAGATTTCCAAGTACGCTTATGGTAAAGATTACCATGATATTATTAAAGGCAAGTTGAAAGAGTTTTTAACCCGGATACAATCAAATATAGGGCAAATCCATGGCCGCGGATTTGTCGATAGCGCGCCTGTTTTGGAAAGAGCCTGGGCACAGCGAAGCGGATTGGGATGGATAGGTAAAAACGGCAATCTGATCAACCGAAAATCCGGATCATTTCTGTTTATCGCCACGTTGATCACTGATCTTGAACTGGAATATGACGATCCCTATGCAGCAGATTATTGTGGGACATGTACACGGTGTGTTGATGCCTGCCCAACAGAAGCCATTATGGATGGAAAGGTCATTGATGGAGGTCGTTGCATTTCGTATTTGACCATCGAGCTAAAGGATCAAATTATTCCCCAGGCTATGAAGGGAAAATTTGATGGCTGGATTTTTGGTTGCGATATATGCCAGGATGTTTGTCCATGGAACAGGTTTTCGAAGGCTTCAGGTGAAGCAGGCTTGAACCCACTGCCAGGTCTCTTCGAATTGACCGCGACAGATTGGGCAGAAATGACCGAAGATTCATTTCGCAAAAATTTCGGCAAATCCGCACTGGCCAGAGCAAAGTTGAGCGGGATCAAAAGAAACGTTCGTTTTGCCATAAACGCTGAAAGCCACGATCCGGATTCAATAATCACTAATCCCGAAAATAAAAACGACCTGAAACTTGGAAGCTCCCATAATGATCAGCATATCTAGGTCATTTAAACAATATTTTCACATGTGCTGGAAATGTTCATCAATCGTGCATCCCGGCAATAAATCGGTGATGGTTTGGCGCTTATAAATATATTCGGTCATGCAACAGATCCTTGTGTGGGATGGCGAAATTCATACTCAAACAATTTGATTGTTCCACAGGACCAGCTGGGGCTTGCTTTACTGTTGTAAAAGCGAAATCCGAATTCCTCCATAGAACTCATGTTGCGGTCTTTCCAATGATTTTCGTATCAAGCTTGTTGTCCCGTATTGAATTTCCGGGCCAACCTCAACAGTTTTCTTGTGCATGGCAACCCCGATGGTCAATCCGGTCGACAAGTTCACCTGAATCCTGTTAAATACGGAGTTGTCTTTATAATACAGCCCTGAACCAGGATCAAACTGAAGCGCATCGGCGGAAACAAGGTAGCTTGCCGCAATACCACCAAGCAAACAAATAGGCAGCCGACTTTGAGTTAATTTGAAGTCCATCAATATCGGCAATTCAATAAAATGATACCGGTTTATAAATTGATTCGTTGTTCCGTATATAAAATACGCATTATGTGGCGTCACCGCCGGAAGGAGGGTGTTCTGGTTAAATCCGGTGGATGACGGCACAAATACGATGCTGTCAATACTTTTCCCGGTACTTGTTTTGGCAGAAAGATAATGATATTGTAATCCGGCGGAGATCAGGATTCGTCTGGTCAAAGGTTGCCTGACAGAGATCCCGCCATAAAAGGATAAATCGCCATGCGTCGATGAGGTTTGCGCAACCGAGGTTTGGGAACTACTGAAATTTAAAGACCGAGAAGGCATTTTCCCAACTGACGAGAACCCAGCACCCATCGTTATGGCCACCGACATTTTCTTCCGCGCAGGACCAATAGATAACGAACTTTTAATTTGTAATGAATTCGTATCGGTCAATTTCGTAGGAAGCGGACATGGCAATTCTTTTACCTGGAATTTTTCCAGTTCATCACTGACAAAGCTCGAAGCCGAACTTTGAGAGGAAGCCTTTGTAGTAGCGTCTGCAGTAGGCACCATTGGAAATGCAGATATCGGCAAACCTGCAATCGGCGAACTTGTGTTTTGGTCATGTTGAATGAATTGCTTCGATTGCCGGTCGTCGATTTTTTTTGACTGTGGGCGCCAGCCAGCCACTTCCCCAGCGCCAGCCAATTTCCTCGATGTCGAATTCTTACTTTTGCTAATATTTTTGGATGATTTGACTGATGAAATTCGAAGAGCGAGACGACCACTGCGCCCAGATGGCAAAATAGATTTCGATGCCAAAGGCACTATGGGTTGTGTAACTAATTGATTCGATGTGGCGACTTTTGGCGGCAGTAGATTCTTTTTTTGCACAATCCGAAAGTCGTTTATTAACCAATAGCCTGCTAAGAGTGACGCCAACCCGACAATAAATAAGGCAAATACCAATGGTCTTCGGCGATCAGATTCCTTCAATTTTTGATCCACTTTTTTCCAAACTTCGTCTGAAGGTCTGAACCGTAATCCTTCCATTGACTCCTGTACCTGCTTTTCAAAATTGCGGTCGGGCATAAGATTCGGTTTTATTATCCTGTGAATTTTTTTTTATCCATGCAATCAATAACATTCTTGCTCTAGCATATTGAGATCTCGATGTCCCCTCATTAATACCCAAAATCTTCCCAATTTCGACGTGGCTATATCCTTCAACAGCATGCAAATTGAAAATTGTCTGATATCCCGGCGGCAATTGTCGAATTAATTCGGCGAGTTCCTTGGTGCTCATTCCAATTTCGGGGTTATCATTGGAGATCGGGTGTAACCCGTTCTCAACAAATGACAAATCGTATTGATATTTGGCCTGGCTTTTCAAAAAATTGATGGCAGTGTTCACCATGATGCGGCGAATCCAAGCGCCCAACTCACCGTCTCCTTTATACTGATTGAGATTCTTGAATACTTTTACAAATCCATCTTGAAGAACGTCCTCCGCATCAGTCAGTGACTTCGTATACCTATAACAAACTCCAAGCATGATCTCGGCATAAATACCGTAAAGCTCCTTTTGGGCAGCAGCATTGTTTTTTAGGCATTCCCTGATCAGGCGGTTGTGATCCATTTCTCTTTTAGCTGACAATGATAGGCAGCAAATCGTTGCATTGCAAAAAGGGAAATTGCTTGGTGACGAACCGCCTAAGAATCAGATTATTAATTCAATAATATATAAATGCTGCCTTTTTTGCCGTTCACGAACGACCTCCTGGCGGCCAGAAGGCCAAAAGACCGATTCTAGATTATATTTGTTTATGCGACACTCATTGTCAAATAGGGATCATCATGCGATATGGCATCCCTATACGCAACATAAAAATGCCAGGCCACCCATAGCGATAGCGAAAGGGAAAGGGGCTCTCCTTTACGACGAAAGCGGCAAGTCTTATATCGACGCAATCAGTAGCTGGTGGGTTACTATTCATGGTCATGGGCATCCCTATATAGCCAGGCGAATTTATGAGCAAGCAAAAAAGCTCGAACACGTCATTTTTGCAGGTTTTACTCATGAACCGGCTGTTCAACTTGCAGAGAGGCTGTTGCCGATATTACCTGGGAAATTATCGAAGATTTTTTATTCAGATAATGGGTCGACCGCCGTTGAAGTCGCGATCAAGATGGCAATTCAATTCTGGAAAAATCAACGAACTTTCACCACGCTCAAAGGACAGAAAAGGAGACGAGTTCTCGCTTTGCGGCATTCATACCATGGAGATACTTTTGGATCGATGAGTATAAGTGAAAAAGGTATATTCATTAAACCGTTTAAAGATTACCTGTTCAATGTGGACTTTATTGAAGCGCCGACTCCTCAAAACATCGAAGAAATTTTAAGATTTATTGATTCAGTTGGAAGCCAGACAGCCTGCTTTATTTATGAGCCGCTTTTGCAAGCTGCTGGAGGAATGAACCTCATCGATCCACTTTCACTGGATCGCCTTCTGACGAAAATAAAGTCAAAAAATATTATTTGTATTGCAGACGAAGTAATGACTGGTTTTTACAGGACAGGGAAGTTTTTTGCCAGCGATTACCTCGTCCAAAAACCAGATATCATTTGTCTTAGTAAGGGTTTAACCGGTGGTACAATGGCCTTGGGTATTACAGCAGCCACAGAACAAATATTTGAAGCATTTTGCAGTGACGACCAGTGGAAAACATTCTTCCACGGTCACTCGTTTACGGCAAATCCCATCGCCTGCACTGCATCACTGGCAAGCTTAGACCTGATCGATACTGAAAAGAGCCCGGCCAAGGTTGCAAGGATTGAAGACAGACATAGGGATTTTCTATCACTTGTAAAAAATAAGAAACTCAAATTCAGGAATGCCAGGCAGTTAGGAACAGTTTTGGCCTTCGAAACCACTGCAAAAAAAGGAGGATATTTGGCAGGTGAAGGAAAGGTCATTAATCGAAGGGCACTTGAACGTGGGATTTTTCTGCGTCCGCTGGGAAACACTGTATACCTTATGCCACCATACTGTATAACAGATAGACAGTTAAACAGAATTTATGCCTTTTTAGAGGAGCTATAAAAAAAGCGGGGTGGTAACCGTATTTGATAAGCACCCCGTCCTTTCAAAATAGTTTAGGTAAGTATACCCATTTCAATGAGGAGCTTTCGCTGCATTGTTTTAAAGGTTTATTTTCCTGATAATATGTTACTTGCTCCCCACTTTACATAATTCATTTCTTTTTATC
>JAJPJP010000438.1 GCA_021324175.1 Chitinophagia bacterium | reverse complement strand
TTTGTCGCATAGACAAATCTTCCGTCCGGCGAAACATGGATATCGGCGCTTCCATTCTGACCCTTGAAGCCGGCCTGAACCGAACTGATGCGCTGGAGGTGTTGAGGTTTTCCCGAGCCATATTGAAATGCGTCCACCGTGGCGCTCAGTTCATCGATCACATAGACAAAGGGAAGGGTTGGGTGAAAGGCGAGATGACGAGGGCCGCTCCCCGGCTCGAGGCTGACCAGCGAATCCGCCGCATCGGATAGCGGTTTTTTAGCGCCCGGATTAAAGCGGTAAATCGCAATTTTATCCATACCCAGGTCGGCCGAAAAAATAAAATGCTCGTCGGGTGTGAGGAAGGCCGAATGAACATGCGCCTTTTCCTGGCGTTCCTTGTTGGGGCCTGTACCCATATGCTGTATCAATTCTGCCAGCGGCGCGATCGAGCCGTCCCTGTTGATGGGGAAGGCAGCGAGATTTCCTCCATTGTAGTTGGCGACAAAGGCCCAGTTGCGTGCATGGTCAAGCGAGATAAAACAGGGTGACTCGCCTCCGCTTTTGACCTTATCGATAAAATGCAGGCTGCCGTCCGCGCGCGAAAACGAATAGGCGCTGACCTCTCCTTCCTGGCCATCATTTTCATTGACTGCATAGACAAAGCGGCCGCCGGGCGCGATGGCGAGATAGGAAGGATTCGAGGCCTCCTGGACACTGATTGGCTTGGCACTGCCATCGGCGGCATTAAAATCATAGACATAAATACCCTTACTCTTCCCATTCGTGTAGGTGCCGATAAAAAGGTAATAGTCCTGCGCCAACACACCGGAGGACAAAAAAAGGACGGCGAGCAAAGAAATCAGTCTCATGGATTTTTTAATTATTGTAGGATGCAATTTAGGAATTGCTCTATATTTATGGTCAGCCAACCGTTTTTGGCAACCTAGTGAAACATCTGCTCTGCATCATAGCGATAAGCGCTGCGCTACCATCCCCCGCGCAGTGGGACAATGATTGGATCAGGCCCGGGAAAATCTGGGCAGACGACCAGGGAAGGCCGATCAACGCCCATGGCGGCGGCATACTTTACTACCAAAATACTTACTATTGGTTTGGGGAAGTTAAAAAAGGAAAGACCACGAGGGCGGCGGAAGTGACGAGTTGGGAAGATTACCGCGTTAGCGCGGGTGGTGTCTCCTGTTATTCATCCCATGACCTGACGCATTGGAAGTATCTCGGAATGGCCTTGCTCCCTACAACAAAAGACTCGTCGGGCGACCTGGATACTTCCAGGGTTATCGAGCGGCCAAAAGTGATCTACAACGAGCGGACCGGCCAGTTTGTGATGTGGATGCATATTGATAAATACGACTACAGTTTCGCGCGCGCCGGCGTCGCCGTCAGCAACCGGCCCCAGGGACCCTACCATTACCTGGGCAGCGTTCGGCCCAACGGCCAGATGTCGCGTGATATGACCCTGTTCCAGGACGATGACGGCAGTGCATTCCTCATTTACTCATCCGAAGACAACCAGACCATGCAGGCCTGTCTTTTGTCTGACGACTACCTGAAACCGACTGCAACATTCGGCCGGATACTGGTGGATGCAAACCGGGAAGCGCCGGCCATGTTCAAGTTTAACCACAAATATTATCTCATTACCTCGCTTTGCACCGGGTGGGACCCAAACCGCGCGCTTGTTGCCAGTGCAGACAGCCTGCTTGGCCCCTGGACCATGGACGGAGACCCGTGCACGGGGCCCGACGCTGACAGCACCTATCATGCCCAAAGTACTTTCGTCATCCCTGTTGAAGGCAAGGAAAATGATTTCATTTTTATGGCAGACCGCTGGAACAAAACTGATTTGCAACATTCAACTTATGTATGGCTGCCGTTGCATTTTGAAAAAGGTTCACCCGTCATTACATGGAAGAATGTCTGGAAACCGGAATGAGCTGTCATGGTCACCAGGCGCGATTTCTTCCCGGCTCTCCCGGATAGAGATTATGCACCGGGTCACTCTGCCAAAATTTCTTGGTATCTGCATCCATGATGGTCAGCCTTCCGGTGAAAGCTGCTCCCGTATCAATATTCCAGACATTTTGAGCGTGCATCGGGATTTGCGAATGGAAATTCAAGGTCGGCGTGTGCCCCAGAAAGATTTCTTCAAAAAGTTTTAGCCTTTTAGGAAAGAGAAGCGAATCGCGGGGTATCCGAACATCTGTCGCCAGCGCCGTTTCCCACAGGGTTCTGTCCCAACTAAACGAAGATACATCGGCTTCGTGTTGGGGACCATCATTCGAAGTAAATCCCGCGTGAATGAAGAGCCTGTTTTGCTCATCGATAAAGTAGCCATGCATCTCTTTAAAAAAACGGAGGTGAGACTTTTTTAAATTATCCCCGGCGCCGTCATAACTCTTAAACGTTGCGTGGCCGCCATGAAGGAGCCACTGGATGTCGAAGTCACCGGTGCGCAGCCACGCTTCGCACCATTCATCATGATTTCCCTTCAAAAAAATGCATCGTTGCGCCCGGGACAGCCGAATCAGGTATTCAACAGTTTGGGCCGATTCACTCCATCCGTCGACATAATCGCCAAGAAAAACAAGGCGATCTGCCTTATGGGCGCCAGCCAGGGTGTATACCTGCTGAAGCGCTTTTAATCCACCATGAATATCGCCTATGACGAGAGTCTGAGCCATCATTTTCCGATTGTTGGGAGCCAGCATCCTACGATATTTTTCCTTACTGGCCGAAAGAATGCCAATGGCTGCCAAATTAAAAAAAAGTTGGCTAGCTTTATTTTTCTTCTAACCCTCTATTATTAAACGATTGCTTATGCGAAAAATTTTCATCCTGGCCGGCCTGATCTCCGTTGTTCTGATCGGTTGCAAGCTGATGGATAAGAACAATAAAAAATACATTGAGACTGCGGGGATGGATCTGACCGAAAAACCCGGTAACGATTTTTTTGAATATGCCAACGGGGCCTGGATGAAAAGGACACGCATTCCGGCAGATCAAAGTGGAACGGGCACCGCATTCATCCTGATTGAAGAAAACAAAAAGAAAATAAACAACCTGCTGATAGACCTGGCGTCAGGAAATTATGCAGCGGGAACAATAGAACAAAAAGCCGGCGATTTTTATGCCAGTGGCATGGATACCGACGCCATCGAGAAAAAAGGATGGGATCCTATCCGCCCGGGCCTGGCGAAAATTGACAGCATCCAGGATTATAAGTCCCTGCTCAAGCTGGTTGCAGCGGGATTTGCCAGCGGCGACGGTGACCTCTTGGGATTTGACGTTCATGCCGATGCTAAAAACAGCTCGAGAAATATTGCCATCCTCTACCAAACTGGCCTGACCCTTCCGGATAAGGATTACTACAGTCGAAGCGATAGCATGACCGTGGAACAGCGTCACAAATTGCAGCAATACGCGACGACTCTGTTCCGCTTCACCGAGTCAGACAGTGTAACGGCTGCGAAGAAAGCGGCTGATGTCCTTCAATTGGAGACCGCAGTAGCCGCTTCTCACCGGACGCCTGTGGAACTCCGCGATCCCAAAATGAACTACAATAAAATGTCCGTCCCTGACCTGGAAAAACTCTCGCCCGAGATACCGTGGATGGAGATTTTTCAAGTCATGGGAATTCATCCGGACAGCATCGATGTTGAGCAGCCAGGGTACTATAAGGCGCTGGGAAGCCTCCTTGCCTCGCAACCCATTGCTGCCTGGAAAGCGAAGGTGGAATTTGATTTTATTGCGGGAAAGGCAGAGAGGCTGAGCAGCCAATTTCAAAAGGCCGCTTTCGAATTCGGAAAGATTTTTTCGGGCCTCAAGGTGCAGCCTCCTCGATGGAAATCGATCGTCCAGGCAACGGACGACAACCTGCAGGACGTACTCGGACAATTATTCGCGGAAAAGTATTTTCCTGAAGACGCAAAACAGAGAATGGATGGGCTTGTTGACAATCTCATCACCGCATTTTCCGCCAGAATTGGCAAACTGGATTGGATGAGCGATACGACCAAGCAAAAGGCCCATGAGAAACTGGCGGCTGTTATAAAAAAGATCGGCTATCCATCCAAATGGAAAAGCTTCGCGGATGTCGACATCACGCCGACAGATTATTTTGGCAACCTGGAAAAGCTCGATCACCACTTTTATGAAGAGCAAATACGCAAAATGGGCAAGGCGGTCGACCGAACGGAATGGGAAATGACCGTTCCGACAGTAAATGCCTACTACGCAGATGCCAACAATGAAATTGTCTTTCCCGCCGGTATCCTGCAGCCTCCGTTTTTTGACCGTGATGCAGACGATGCGGTCGTATATGGCGGTATCGGCGCCATTATCGGGCACGAAATGACGCATGGATTTGACGACCAGGGGCGGCAATATGACGCCAACGGCAATCTCCGCGACTGGTGGACAAAGACCGACGAAGAAAAATTCAATGCGCGTGCGGCGCGGATCGTCCGGCAATACAGTCAGTATGTAGCCGTCGATACGCTGCATGTCAATGGTCAATTGACTTTGGGTGAGAATATTGCCGATCTTGGAGGTCTCTCCATTGCGTATGATGCGTTTAAAATGACAGAGCAGGGAAAAGGCAGCGAAAAAATTGCGGGCCTGACTCCCGACCAGCGCTTTTTCCTTGCTTTTGCACAGTTATGGCGGATGAAGCGCCGGCCGGAAACGATGAGGATGCTCGTCAATATCGATCCTCACTCGCCTGATCGGTTCAGGGTTAACGGCGTGGTTTTTGACCAGGCTCCATTCTACGGTGCATTTGACATCACGGACAAATACAAAATGTACCGTAGCCCGGCAGACCGGGTCCTGATATGGTAGGGCGCCGTCTTAGAAAAATTACGTAGACAATTTGCTAACAAAATGTTGAAGTTTACGAAGGTAGACCGGTCAGATATACGATTTTATCAACTATCTGTTAAAGTGGTATGTTGTTTGTTCTGTGGACAACATGCTCGTACCCTTTTCAATACCGTTTGAATTTAACGGCAAGCGTTACGTTTGCGAAATTGAACCCATTAAAAGCTTTTGGGATAACCGACCAACTTCCTTCCAGGTTACTTTAAACAATGTCTATTTTGGGATTATTTCTTTCACCGGGAAATGCTGGGAGAGTGATACCAAGAAGAAGGGACTGGTTGAAAAGATTGGCAATCTCATTCATGAAAAATTTGTTTTAGCCTGAATGAGTTGCGCTGGTTGTCCTATATTTTTCGGTCATTGATTCGCATAAATAAATATAAACTGACGTTTATATTTTGATCTAAAATCCGTATTCAACATGAAAACCGCCGTTCTACCGGTGTTCGCTATCCTGTTTGTTTGCGCAGGATTCGTCGTGAAACCATCCACGGACACACCGGCGAAAAGAAATACCCCGCTGGTTTTTGCTTCCCATTCGATTCATTCTGAAAATCCAACCGCCCGGAACGCTGATATTCTCTCGCGGCCGCAAATCCCGGTGTTGTGCTATCACCAGATCAGGGACTGGAAGCCCACTGACTCTAAAAGATCCAAAGATTATATCGTACCGGTTTCCGTATTCAAACAGCAGATGAAAATGTTGGCCGACAGCGGTTATCATACCATAACCCCCGACCAGTTATTTGACTATTTGACGAAGGGTTCGCCCCTTCCTAAAAAGCCGGTCATGCTGACCTATGACGACACCGACCTTGGCCAGTTCACCGTGGCATTTCCTGAAATGGAAAAATACAATTTCAAAGGAGTCTATTTTATCATGACCGTTTCGCTCAATCGTCCCAACTATATGACAAAAGAGGAAGTGAGGCAGCTTTCGGATGCCGGAAATATCATTGGTTCGCATACCTGGGACCATCATAACGTAAAATTGTATAAAGGCAACGATTGGAAAGTCCAGATCGATAAACCCACGCAAGAGCTTGAAACGATAACAGGGAAGCCTATCCGCTATTTTGCCTATCCGTTCGGATTATGGAACGAGCAGGCTATTCCCGAATTAAAGAAAAGAGATTTTAAGGCTGCGTTCCAGCTCATCACCCACCGGGATGACCAGGAACCGCTTTACACCATACGCAGGATCATTGTGCCGGGATATTGGTCCCTGGGCACATTGCACAACGCGATGCTGAAAGATTTTTAGCCGGGTATTAATGGTTTGTACCTGGCCTGTGATTGTGATTATTATTTTTGGAAAGAGAAATTCCATACCTCGTGTATGGAATTCTTTTTTGGGACCTGCCCCATCTCCCCTTTCATTTTAAGGGTAAAATTTTCGGAACTTTGCCGCTATGCATTATGTTTCCGCCGAAGGCCTGACGAAGGCATATGGCATCAAGCCGCTTTTCCAGCAGATTAGTTTTAACATCGAGGAGGGCGACAAAATCGCTCTTGTCGCGCGAAACGGAACCGGCAAGACGACACTTCTTAAAATTTTGGCGGGAAAGGAATTTCCGGATGAAGGGAAACTTTGGGTCAACCGGGAAGTGACGGTGGCCCTGTTCGAACAAGACCCCTTGTTTGCCGATGACAAATCGATTATCGAAAATTTATTTCATCACGACCATCCCGTTATCAACGCGATTCGCGAATTTGAATCGATCGGCGGGGAAAGCGATGTCCATCGCCTCACGGCCGTCATGGAAACCATGGACAAACTCGACGCCTGGGATTTCGATCATAAAGTCAAACAAATCCTGTCGGTCCTGAATATCCATCACCTTCACCAACCCGTAGGCGCACTTTCCGGTGGCCAGCGCAAGCGAGTCGCCCTTGCCCGGACACTGATCGACATCGGTTTCAAACCAGGGCAGGTTCTGCTGATCATGGACGAGCCGACCAATCATTTGGACATCGACATGGTGGAGTGGCTTGAGAATTTTCTTGCAAGCGAAAAAATCACCCTGCTGCTCGTTACCCACGACCGGTATTTCCTGGACACCGTTTGCGAAGAAATCTGGGAGCTCGACGGCGGCAGCCTCTACGTATACAAGGGCGACTACGACAATTACCTCGAAAAAAAATCAGCCCGGATAGATAGTGATCTCGCCAGCATCGACAAAGCCAGGAATCTTTATCGCAAAGAGCTGGATTGGATGCGGAGACAACCGAAAGCGCGCACAACAAAAAGCAAAAGCCGGCAGGACAATTTCTACGCCATCGAATCGAAAGCAAAACAGCAGGTTGAAGATCCCCAACTTTCCCTTCAATTGAAAATGTCCCGCCTGGGCGGAAAAATTGCAGAATTCAAAAAAGTAAATAAATCTTTTTCAAACCTTACCCTGCTGAAAGGATTTGATTACACATTTAAGAAAGGCGAAAAGCTGGGCATCATCGGGAAAAACGGCGTCGGCAAATCCACGCTTGTCAATATGCTCATGGGTATTGAACAGCCGGACAGCGGCAAGGTGAATGTCGGCGAAACGGTGATCTTCGGCAACTATGCGCAACAGGGTTTACAGATTAAAGAAGATATGCGGGTGATCGAATATGTAAAAACCATTGCGGAGAATTTCCCGCTTGCAGAGGGTGGCTCGCTCAGCGCATCTCAGTTCCTCCAGTTATTTTTATTTTCCCCGGACCAGCAATACGCATATGTGTCAAGTCTTAGCGGGGGAGAAAAACGGAGGCTGCATTTGTTATCGATCCTTTTCCGAAATCCAAATTTTCTAGTTCTTGACGAGCCGACAAACGATCTTGATTTGCCAACCCTTGGCGTTTTAGAAAATTTCCTGGCTGAATTCCAGGGCTGCATCGTGGTCATCTCGCATGATCGCTATTTTATGGACAGGCTCGTCGATCATATACTGGTCATGGAGGGTGAAGGACGTATCCGCGACTTTCCGGGAAACTATTCGCAGTATCGCCAGGAAGTGGCCATCGAAAAAGGTGAGGAAATGGCCCCTGTTCACTCGTTGCCCAAGTCTGCTACGGGTCGAAAAGACGGAACTGCTGAACAGAAAAAACGAAGGTCATACAAAGAGCAGCGCGAATTCGAGCAACTTGAAAAAGAAATTTCCGATTTAGGCCGCGAAAAAATCGGGATCGCAGAAAAGCTCGCCCTCTCGACGTTGCCTTACGAAGAACTGGATCTTCTTTCCACGCGCATCGGTGAAATCAGCCGGCTTCTCGACGAAAAAGAAATGCGCTGGCTCGAGCTTAGCGAGTTCCCGGGATAGATTTGACGCATTCAGGAGCAAAGGTCGATTTAGGGAAATACAATAATGATGAACAAGCGAGCCTTCCATTTCCTCAAAACCGCGAATAACCTAAATACCAGGACCTCCAGCACACCACCACGATAACTGACAACCGGGTAAAAATGATAAATAATGAGCTGCGCGAAGGTCCATTTGTCAGTAGCTATGGACAGTTCATCAATAATCAGGCTGCTAAATACCCTTCTTCACTATATTTGAAAGATATCAATCACCTTAACATGAGAGGATTATTGGTTTTACTGACGATTATTTCAGCTACGATTACACAGGCCCAGAAAATTCCCAATCCAACTCCCTGGGCCAACCTGATCACTGAGGCGGACCTGAAAAATCATCTTTACATCGTGGCGAGCAAAGAATTTGAAGGCAGGGAAACCGCCACAGAGGGCCAGAAAAAAGCAGCTGCCTATATCGAAAATCATTTCAAAACGATCGGCCTTGCGCCGGGCAACGGCAATAGTTACCAGCTCCGTTACCCAGTATACCGCGACTCCGTCAATGAGGCCGAGATCAGCGTCAATGATACTTCTTACAGGCTGAATGACGACTTTGCCGTCAACGCCGCCAACGTATACCAGTCAACGATTTTCGGTTCGGACATCGCTTTTGCGGGCTATGGGCGGAGTGATTCAACCCAGGACGACTATAAGGGAATCAGGACTGCAGGAAAGATCGTGCTTTTGATCGAAAAGGGCGAGCCAAACCCGCGACAGGCCAGGATGAACCAGTTTAACGCCGTCCGAAATGCGCAAAAAAAAGGAGCAGTGGCCGTCCTCTATGTTCAAAGTAATTTCTCGCAGCGACAGCGTCCCTCGGGCGGGCAGATGTACACCAACCCTTACAAGTTTGCGGTTGACCCGAATGTATATTATGTTTCCGAAAAAATCGCCCGCGCCATCATGGGCAGCGATTATGACGAAGCAGTCAGCGGTAAGGGTCAGCCAAAGAACTACAATTCCAATGTCAAACTGGAAGTAAATAAAACAGCCGAAAAACTCGAAAGCAGCGACGTGCTGGGTTACCTGGAAGGGACGGATCTCAAGGACCAGCTGCTGGTGATTTCCGCGCATTACGATCACCTGGGGAAAAGGGATACCGTCATTTATTATGGCGCCGACGACGATGGATCCGGCACGGTCAGCATCATGGAAATCGCCGCTGCATTTGCCAAAGCCAAGGCAGCGGGGAAGGGTCCCAGGAGAAGTATCCTTTTTCTTGCCAATTCCGGTGAGGAAAAGGGACTATGGGGTTCTGCCTACTACACCAATCATCCTACCTACCCGCTTGACAAGACAACGGTAGACCTGAATATCGATATGATCGGCAGGATTGATCCCAACCGCAAGATTGGCGATTCGACAAACTATGTTTACGTTGTTGGCGACGACAAGCTGAGCTCAGATTTAAAGCCCATCAGCATCGCCCAGAACACAAAGTTCACCAAGCTTGAGCTCGATTATAAATTCAATGATCCGAACGACCCCGACCGGATTTACTACCGTAGTGACCACTACAATTTTGCTCGCAAGGGCGTTCCCATCATATTTTATTTTGACGGGATTCATCATGACTACCATCAACCGACCGACACGCCGGACAAGATCAACTATGATATCATGGCAAAAAGGGCAAAGCTTGTTTTTTATACAGCCTGGGATATGGCCAACCGAAAAGACATGCTCAAAAGAGATATACCGTTGAAATAGGACCAGGCGCAGTCAAGCGAAAATGAGGTAGTAACTCCGTTTGAAATCTGATGAATTTATACAACCCTGGATGGGGAGCAGGTCGACAAGCCCAATCGCTTTTCGATCGAACCCTATCGGTCTATCAGGGGAGAAATCTATCCGTGATGCTCAATCAGGACTGGCGTTGAGGCACAGGTAATATCATACGATAACTCGCTTTCCAGTATCTACAACAAAAGGCCTCTTCCAGAAATTCTAATCAGGCTTCGGCAACTGTAACGCTTTTTTCTACGTTGGAAGATATTAGATGAGATTATTTTGATTTTCCCAATATTGGAAGAAACTATCGGCATGCGGTTCATAACGAAGCAGGCTTCATTTAAGTTTCGATGTTGAGTTTTACAGACCTTGATGCACGATGCTTTCTTCCGATAATGTGCTGGTAAAATCGTTATCTTACAATAGAAGGGCAGACTTTCTGAAAAGAGGATTTTGAGTTAGGGCAAACCCGCAATATTGCAGCACTTGTCGATGACTAACGATTTTCTACCGTATTCATATTAGTAACCAGTTGGATTTTAACTGCTAAACCGAGCTGCTATGAAAAAGATACTGCCTTTCTGCAACGTATCTCCGAATTCCAATCTAAATGGCAAAAAATACTTTTTGAGAAAAGGGATGGCCATGTTATTGGCCCCCTTCGCCATGATGCTTATCAATTCACAAGCCTTTGCACAATCTAACCAAACGTGTAATGCCAATTTCAGTTTTGTCGTATCTGGGAACACGGTGCAGTTTGCGCCGGTCACCAACTCAGACTCGACGCTCATCCATCAGTATTGGAACTTCGGGGATGGCAGTCCTATGCAGGACACGTATGCGCCGTCGCACACTTATTCGAACAACGGCACGTACGTCGTGGTACACTATGTTGTGAAAATGAGCACATCCGGTACTATCGATTGTTCCGATACGGCAAGCGAGACCATCGTCATCGCATCGTCGACCTGCAATACCAAAGCGAACTATTCCTGGAAAGTCGATTCGTTGAAGGCGAACACGATTGATTTTACGAACACCACCACGGCAACTACCACCTCAGGTCTTTCCGTAAGATGGTTCTTCGGTGACGGAAGCACAACAACTGATTCTTCCTGGAACACAACACACACATTTTCTCAGGCAGGAAAATATGAAGTCTGCCTGCGAGTTCAATCAAGTCCGACATGCGTGAGCTATCAATGCGATTCGGTCGTGGTTTCAACGCAAGTGCCTGTTTGCAATACCAAAGCGAACTATTCCTGGAAAGTCGACTCATTGAAGGCGAACACGATTGATTTTACGAACACCACCACGGCAACTACCACCGCAGGTCTTTCTATAATATGGTTCTTCGGTGACGGAAGCACAACTGTTGATTCTTCCTGGAACACAACACACACATTTTCTCAGGCAGGAAAATATGAAGTATGCCTGCGTGTTCAATCAAGTTCCACATGCTTGACCTATCAATGCGATTCGGTCGTAGTTTCAACGCAAGCGCCTGTTTGCAATACCAAAGCAAACTATTCCTGGAAAGTCGATTCATCGAAGGCGAACACGATTGATTTTACGAACACCACCACGGCAACCAATACCGCAGGTCTTTCTATAAGATGGTTTTTCGGTGACGGAAGCACGATCGTTGATTCTTCCTGGAATACAACACACACATTTCCCCAGGCAGGAAAATATGAAGTATGCCTGCGCGTTCAATCTGGTCCCACATGCGTAAGCTATCAATGCGATTCGGTCGTGGTTTCAACGCAAGTGCCTGTTTGCAATACCAAGGCGAACTATTCCTGGAAAGTCGATTCGTTGAAGGCGAACACGATTGATTTTACGAACACCACCACGGCAACAACCACCGCAGGTCTTTCCGTAAGATGGTTCTTCGGCGACGGAAGCACAACTGTTGATTCTTCCTGGAACACAGCACACACATTTTCTCAGGCAGGAAAATATGAAGTATGCCTGCGTGTTCAATCTAGCCCCACATGCGTGAGCTATCAATGCGATTCCGTCGTGGTTTCAACGCAAGTGCCTGTTTGCAATACCAAAGCAAACTATTCCTGGAAAGTCGATTCATCGAAGGCGAACACGATTGATTTTACGAGCACCACCACGGCAACCAATACCGCAGGTCTTTCTGTAAGATGGTACTTCGGTGACGGAAGCACAATCGTTGATTCTTCCTGGAACACAACACACACATTTCCTCAGGCGGGCAAATATTTTGTATGCCTGCGTGTTCAATCAAGTCCCACATGCGTGAGCTATCAATGCGATTCGGTCGTAGTTTCAACGCAAGTGCCTGTTTGCAACAGCAGTCTTTCTTTGTTCACTACTTTGCAATCAACTGGCAATAGCCTATCGTATTATTTCAAGCCGACTTATCCCAATAGCACGGTCAAATACACATGGACCTTCGGCGACCTTACTGGTAGTACCAACGAGGCTGCGCAGCATCAGTATGCGCAGGCTGGAAATTATACGGCCTGCCTCACAGCTTATCGCGACAGCACTTGCGCTTCTACCACTTGCAAAGAGCTTGATGTGACCGGGCGATCCGATTGCGACAGTTTCTCTCTTTCCTTCAGCCATTATGCTTCTACTGAAAGTGCTCCCAATAACATACATTTCTATGCCATAGCGAACTTCCCGCTGCAACAAGAAATTTGGGCCATCACTAAATTATCAAATACTGTGGACAGCGCGATTGTCCTCGATCAAACGAATCCCGTCTATCTTTTCAATGACACGGGCTATTATAATGTTTGTTTGAAAATGATGGCACCAGGAAGCTGTGCTAAAGAATACTGTGATACTGTTCATGTCAAAGCAACCGCCACAAGCTGCCACTTGCAGGCTTATCCCGATCCCGCGCACGCACAGGTAAGTGTGAATGTGCCGCTCACCGCGAATGGTATAATACATGCCTATTTGTATAATCTACAAGGCGTTCTTCTTTCCCAGGAAAATCAGCAGGGCAGTTTAGGGAATAATCTTGTGACAATGAACACGCAGAATTTGGCATCGGGGGAATACATCATTCGGGTGACCTATGGTAGCAGTATATGCTATGCCAAATTTATGAAGATGTAGAAGCTTAAGCGTTCCAGTCTTGATTTGACAAAAGGTTCATAAGCAAGGAGTTTATTCCCGCGCTCGGACTGCTGTTCCATAAACTGATCGACCTCCGGTTCACTTGAAGAAAGACAGCGACGGACCGTCCGACAGTAAATTAAAGCGGCTCCGCTGATTTGAGAAAGAATGTGCCCCACTCTTTTCATTCGATGGATTTCGTGGTACATCATCAGTTTGGTTAAGTATGCATTCATTTTTGCCGGAATATAAGGTCCGGCGAAGTTGAAATTTTTCTCTCCCGGGGCATGGCCGCGGACAGGGTTGGGCATGCATATTTACCAAAATCCGGGCGCTCTTATTTTCCAAAAATTGAGCATCGTTATTTACCGATTACACACAGAATAAATTTGCGCATTGGCGGCAGCATAGCCCCAACATTTCTACAAGAAACAACAGACAAAAAATTAAATTTGGGACCACAAAAAATAACACTGTATGGAAATAAGTGAAAAGCGAGCTACACTCATAGCGCGCCTAATAAAGGCGGGAGAACTTTGGATTTCGGGCGAAGAAGAGGTTGACTCATTCTTCGACACGGTTAATTTTCGCTTCCATGGCGCCGGTGGTTTTGAGGCAGACTATGCTGGCCTAAGGAACTATTTCAAATCAGTTCGTGCGGCCTTTGATGAGCGCTCGATTAAGCGGGGCATCATTGTAGCTGAAGGAGATTATGTTGCTTGCCAGACATGGATTAGGGGTAAATTTGTCAGAGAATTTACGCAATCACCAGAAGGCCCTTTACCACCGAACGGACAATATATAACCTTTGAGCTTACGAATATCTTCCGATTTGACGAACAAGGCAGGGTCGCGGAGGAATGGGTTCAGACAGACCAAAGAAGTCTTCTCCGCCAGCTTCTATTCTAAGCTTAAGAGCATTATTGAAGTAAGTTCTCCAGCTAGGGCAACGAGGTTTGTGTCTAAAGTTAAAATATGACACGAAGTTAATCGTCTCGCTAAAAAAAGGTTCATGAAAATACATCTTGCGGAGTTCCCGGCATTATTCCTTTTGGCCCTGATTACTGGTGTTTTTTGGGAATCCTGGCTTTCCCTTCACCAGTCGAACGGGGTTTTTTCGCCTGGCGAATTCGTCCATATCGCACAAACCATGAGAGGTAATCTTGCCCCCATGCGCATGCTTATGCCATCCTGCATTTTGTTTTTATTCCCTGTCAATCTGGTTTTATCCAATTCACAGTGGATTCACCTCCAGAAAATAAAGGTTTACTGCAAAAATGAGAGATAACGATACAAAAAGAATTTCCAGGTTAATGGCAATTCTAACTCAATTACAAACGAAGCGAATCCTGACCTCAACAAGGCTTGCTGAGAAATTTGGTGTCAGTGTAAGGACAATCTACCGAGATGTAAAAACTTTGGAACGGGCAGGTGTTCCCATATTGGCAGAAGACGGGAAAGGATATTCGCTGATGGAAGGATATAGAATTCCACCGGTAATGTTCACCGAAAATGAGGCGAATGCTTTAATAACTACCGAACAATTAGTATTAAAAAACAGGGACAGCTCACTTAGTAAAGAATATGCGGAAGCAATCAATAAAATAAAAGCAGTCCTGTTGTATTCAACCAAAGAGAAAACCGATTTGCTTTCCAAAAGAATTGCTGTTAGTCCAGCCATTCCCAACACAAGCTCGAGCGCCTCTTTGACCTTAATTGAAAAGGCGCTTACAGACTTTAAAGTTTTGAAAATTACTTATCAGTCAGAACATAAAGGCGAAAAAACAGAACGAAACATAGAGCCATTTGCCCTCTATTATAATTTGCAAGAGAGTTGGACCCTTATTGCGTTTTGCAGATTAAGAAAGGATTATAGAATGTTCCGTTTAAGCAGAATTTTAAAAATTGAACCACTTGATTTGGGGTTTAAGCCGCACAAGCTCACACTCAAAGAATATTTAGATAGTAAAGAAAAAAAATTCAAAACCCCTGACATACCCTTGTCATGACGCCATTTTACTTTTGTTACATGAATTGATTCGCTAATAATTAAAACAAAAGAAAATGGAAAACATGAGTTTGGTATCACTAAGAATTATCACCGCGGAAATTAAGCAGTTAGTTCATTTTTTTGAAAGAGCAACCGGTGTAACAGCCAAGTGGTTAACAGACGACTTTGCTGAAATAGCTACGAGCTCTTCCACGCTGGCAATTGGAAGCACCCGGACCTTAGCTCTTTTTGGAGAAGGCGTTGCTCAACCTGCCGCGAACAAAAGCGTAATCATAGAATTCCTTGTTAAGAATGTGGATGATGATTATGAGAGGATTAAAGACTTAACCAGCGAGATTGTTCAGAAGCCGACAACAATGCCTTGGGGAAATCGTTCGTTACTATTTCGTGACCCAGACGGGAATTTGATTAACTTCTTTACGCCTAGCACCCCTGATGCTATCAAGAAATTCGCTTAGCCTGGAGCAACTTGCATTCATTGACGCGAGGTATTGTTGAGAATTCACACATCATTTAATAATTAAAATTTCGAAAAAATAAACACCTATTCCTTCCATTCATCATTAGTCTTTTGCCCTTGTTTGGGTTTTGCGTTCTTTACCCAAGTACAATTTCACTAGTATTTCCTGCAGCATGATTATTTCCGACCGGCAATGATGGTTGTGGGATGACACAGATTACCTAATTCGCCTTGAAGCAGGTTAACAATAGCTTCCATCGTCATCGGTTTTTTTGTTAGCCCGGCCTGAATGGGAATACGGGCGCCGCCCCTTAGTTTTGCAGGAGAATGACTACCGCTGCTGTAACAAAACGTTTTTACCTGATTCTTATTCTTGGCCTGCTTTCGGCGATCGGCCCTTTCTCGATCGATATGTATTTGCCGGCCTTCCCATCGATTGCAGCCGACCTGCACACCACGGTTGCCAGGGTGGCGCTGTCGCTTTCCAGTTTTTTTATCGGCATTTGTTTTGGCCAGCTCCTTTATGGTCCGCTGCTGGATAGATATGGCAGGAAGAAGCCGCTCTATGCAGGCCTCGCCCTTTATCTGGCCGCATCAGTTGGATGCGCCCTGTCTAGATCGGTCGATTCATTGATTGCCCTGCGGCTCCTGCAGGCACTCGGGGGTTGCGTGGGAATGGTTGCAGCAAGAGCCATGGTCCGTGACATATTTCATGTGAGCGAGAATGCAAAGATCTTTTCGACGCTGATGCTGGTGGTGGCCGTTTCGCCGATCATTGCGCCAACCCTGGGGGGATATGTAGCGGCTGCCCTGAGCTGGCAATTCATCTTTATTATTTTAATTGCGATCAACCTGACGATCCTCGCAGCGATTTATTTTATCCTCCCGGAGAGCAGGCCGCCTGACCCCGGTTTTTCCCTGTGGCCGAAGCCGATCATTTCCAAATTCATGATGGTCGCCAGGGAACCGCAATTTTATACGTATGCATTAACCGGGTCGATTGCTGCGGCAGGTCTCTATGCGTATATCTCGGGCTCGCCCTATGTTTTTATGGAACTGTATAAGGTGAGCGAACGCCAGTACGGATGGATCTTCGCGTTGATTGCCCTGGGATTGATCGGCGCGAGCCAGCTCAACAGCCTCTTTCTTAGAAAATATACCAGCGAGCAGATTGTGCGCGTCGCGCTTTTTTGCCAAAGCCTAACCGGTATTTCGCTTTTTTTAGGTGCGGTTAGCGGAACGCTGGGCCTTTTCAGTTCAATTTTTCTGATCTTCATTTTTCTCTCCTGCCAGGGTTTTACATTTCCCAATACATCGGCGCTTTCGCTGGCTCCATTCTCAAAGGTTGCCGGAAGCGCGTCTGCCCTACTGGGAGCTGTCCAAATGGGCTTTGGCTCGCTTTCTACAGCCATCGTCAGTATGCTCAGCAATCATACGGCGGTTCCCATGACCGGTGTCATGGCCTGCTGCGCGATCATCAGTTTCTCCATTCTTTCGTTTGGCCGGCGAATCATCCGGATCAGGGCCAGCGCGCTTGAGGTCGAAGAACAGTCCGCCGAGATGATCAGCACTTCCTGAAGAAAGTTGTTTATTCATTTTATCCTTATATTGGACGTGTAAATAGTCCTCTCCTGCTCTGCATATGACCATCCTGATCGTTTTGTTTTGCATTATCCTCCTGGTGGTCATGATCACCTGGGGGAAAATCAATTCCTTTCTTGCTTTCCTGGTCGTGTCGCTGCTTGCCGGCTGGCTACTTGGAATTCCCCTCGACAAAATAGCACATTCCGTTCAGCAGGGTGTGGGCGACATGCTCGGATCGCTGGCGATCATCATTTGCGTAGGCGCCATGCTGGGTAAGCTGGTTGCCGAAAGCGGGGCCGCCCAGCGGATCACGTCGACGCTCCGCGAGTGGTTTGGTGAGAAAAATATCCGCTGGGCGCTCATGGTCACCGGGTTTGTCGTGGGTCTCCCGCTGTTTTTTGATGTCAGTTTCGTGTTGCTTATCCCGCTGGTTTTTTCGGTGGTTTACCAATATAAGCTGCCCGCAGTCTGGGTGGGTCTGCCGATGGTGGCCGCCCTGTCGGTTACTCACGGGTTTCTGCCGCCGCATCCTGCGCCGGTGAGCCTGGTCAGCCAGTTTGGAGCCAACATGGGGGTCACCCTGATGTATGGCCTGGTGATCGCCATTCCTGCTGTACTGATCGCAGGGCCATTGTTTACCGAAAGTGTCAAACATATTCGCTCGACGCCGCTGCAAACCTTTTTGCCCAAGCACATCCCGGAAGAAAAAATGCCAGGTTTTGCGAGCAGTTTTTTCACCTCTCTCCTTCCTGTGTTGCTCCTGATTATCGGCACAATACTAACGTTTATCAACATACGAAGTGAATACACACGAACGGTCATCTCATTTTTGGCCAACCCGGTTGTCGTGATGCTGATATCGCTCGGAGTAGCTACCTATACCCTTGGTCTGAAAAAGGGCCGCACCATGACCGACCTGATGAACCACTACAGTGACGCCGTAAAGGACATTGCCATGATTCTGCTGGTGATCGCCGGTGCGGGTGCGCTCAAGCAGATATTTATCGACAGTGGCGTGAGCAAACAGGTGGCTGACAGCCTCGAAGGACTCTCTGTTAATCCGCTAATCCTTGGATGGACGATCTCGGCGGTCATCCGGATTTGTGTGGGTTCGGCCACGGTTGCGGGTTTAACGACTGCTAGTATCGTCGCACCGATGGTCGCCCAGACCCATACCAATCCCAACCTGATGGTGCTGGCCGTCGGCGCGGGAAGCCTGATGTTTTCCCATGTCAACGACGCCGGCTTTTGGATTTTCAAGGAATATTTTAATATTACAGTTAAGCAAACCTTTCTTTCCTGGTCGCTGATGGAAACCATCATTTCCGTGGCAGGATTGGCAGGCGTGATGCTTTTACACGTTTTTATATAACAACGATGACAATCGAAGAAAAAATCGCTGAATTGGGCCTGGCACTGCCTCCGGCGCCCCCGCGCGGAGGAGCATACAAACCGGTAGTATTTGACGGCAAACATTGTTACGTTTCTGGTCATGGACCCTGGCTGGGCGATGGTAAGTCCATCACCGGGAAAGTGGGGCGTGACCTCGACGAATTGCAGGCGAAACTGGCTGCGCGCCAGGTCGGGTTGGCCATCCTGTCCACCCTGAAGCTGCATCTGGGCTCGCTCGACAAGATCAAAAGAGTGATCAAGACCCTTGGCATGGTCAATGCAATTCCGGAATTTGAAAAACATCCATTCGTCATCAACGGCTGCAGTGAACTCTTTGCTGAAATCTTCGGCCAGGAAATGGGCATGGGCGCAAGAAGTGCTGTTGGCATGGGCTCGCTCCCTGGCAATATCGCCGTTGAAATCGAAATGATCGTTGAATTACATTAGTTGTCAAGATTTTTTTATGTCAGGAGAAAACTGGTATTCACTTCTGCAACCCGACGACGTTGACTCACCCGCCCTGTTGGTCTATCCCGACCGTGTTATGAAAAATATCAGCACGGCGATTGAAATGACCGGCGATGTGTCCCGCCTCCGCCCTCATATCAAGACCAACAAATCGCCCGACGCCACGGCGCTTCTCATCGCTGCGGGCGTCACCAAGTTCAAGTGTGCAACCATTGCAGAATGCGAGTTGCTGGGTCTCGCCGGTGCAAAGGACGTGCTCCTTGCCTATCAGCCCATAGGACCCAAAATCAGGCGCTTTGCGGAGATTATCAGAAAATATTCCTCCACAACATATTCCTGCCTGATCGATAACGAAGATGCAGCACACGCTATGGGACGATATTTTGACGCCTCGGGGCTCAACGTGCCCGTCTTTGTAGACCTCAATGTCGGCCAAGGCAGGACCGGAATAGAAGCAGGCCTGCCTGCAGCCCTGCTTTATCGGGTGGCAGAGACCATTCCGGGAATAAATCCCGTGGGCCTCCACGCCTATGACGGCCACGTGCGACATCGCGACTTCAGTTTACGCAAGCAGGAATGTGATGCCTGCTTTGCCCTGGTGGAGAATACCCGCGATGCGATCGTCAAGGCCGGACAGGCCGTGCCGCTGATTGTCGCGGGAGGATCTCCGTCATTTTCCGTTCATTGCCGGCGGGGAAATTGTGAGTGCAGTCCCGGCACGTTCATCTACTGGGATAAGGGTTACTGTGACCTTTGCCCCGAGCAGGACTTTTTGCCGGCGGCGCTGGTCCTGTCGAGAATAATTTCAATTCCCGGGCCAACGACAATCTGCCTTGACCTGGGTCATAAAGCGGTGGCGGCGGAAAATGAAATTACGCGCCGGGTCTATTTTCTCAATGCGCCTGGCCTGCGCGCAATCAGCCAGAGTGAAGAGCACCTCGTTCTCGAGACTGCCGGGAATCATGAATTCAAAGTTGGCGATATTTTATATGGCATGCCCGTGCATATTTGTCCTACCGTCGCGCTGTACGAACGCGCATTTGTAGTCAGGGATGGCCAAGTGGAGGGCGAGTGGAGAAACACGGCAAGGGATCGGAAAATCACGATTTGAAACCAAATGAATGACCATGTTTACGATCGACGCCCACCTGGATCTCAGCATGAACGCATTGGAATGGAACAGGGATCTCCGGTTACCCATTACTGATATACGCGGGCGTGAGCAGGGAAAGACCGATAAGCCCGACCGTGGGCAGGGAACGGTATGCTTACCCGAGCTGAGAAAAGGAAATATCGGGCTGGTCGTAGCGACCCAGATTGCCCGTTACGTGGCGCCTGACAATAAGCTACCCGGCTGGAATTCGCCGGAGCAGGCCTGGGCTCAAACACAGGGGCAACTGGCCTGGTATAAGCTGATGGAGCAGGAAGGCGAAATGAGACAGATCGCCGATTTGCCCGGGCTGGAGGACCATCTTTCCACGTGGACAGGCAGTAACCACGGAACGAAAAAGGCAATTGGCTACATCCTGAGTTTGGAGGGCGCGGACTCCATGGTCGACACCGGGTTTTTGGAGAGGGCGTGGCGATACGGGCTGCGGGCAATTGGCCCGGCGCATTATGGTCCCGGGCGGTATGCAAATGGTACTGATTCATCGGGTGAAATGGGTCCGAATGGGCTGGAGCTTTTAAAAAAAATGGAGGGCTTGGGCTTTATCCTGGATGCCACGCATCTCTGTGACGAAGCATTCTGGCAGGCACTCGACCATTTTTCCGGCCCGGTCTGGGCAAGCCATAATAACTGCAGGGCACTCGTTAACCACAATCGTCAATACAGTGACGAACAAATTAAAGCGCTTATACAACGTGGCGCTGTCATCGGTGCCGCGTGCGATGCCTGGATGATCGTGCCCGGCTGGATCCGCGGAAAGTCGACGCCGCTGGCATCCGGAGCCAATCTTGACCGACTCCTTGATCATATGGATCATATCTGCCAATTGGCAGGTAATGCGCATCATATCGGGATTGGATCTGATCTTGACGGCGCATTTGGAAAGGAGCAATCTCCAGCGGATCTGGAAACAATTGCGGACCTGCAAAAAATCCCACAGCTTCTCAGTCAAAGAGGCTACAAAGAAGAAGACATCAATAATGTCATGCATGGAAACTGGTTGCGCTTTTTGCGTCGTGCATGGCAATAAGGCCTCCGGATTTTCATCCGGTATCGCGCAAAATATCGCATCGTACCTCGATCATTTCAACTACAAGCCAGCGGGAAATTATTTCCGCAGTGACTCCATATCGATCACAAAGCGGTAGTGAACATCACCCTTGATCATCCGTTCATAGGCTTCGTTAATTTGCTGAATCGGAATCACCTCGACATCTGAAACAATATTATTTTCCGCACAAAAATCGAGCATTTCCTGCGTCTCCCTGACACCACCGATCATCGAACCCAGAATGCTGCGGCGATTTTTCAGCAGGGCGAAAAGTTTGAGCTTGGGATCTTCTGCCGGCAGACCCACAACGATCATTCTTCCATTGAGCGTGAGCAGATCGAGAAATCGTTTGTAACTGTGTTTTGCAGACACGGTATTCAATATCACATCAAAATACCCGTCATAATCCTTCATCTGTTCCTCGTCAGTCGATAAAAGAAAATTGTGCGCACCCAGACGCCTGGCGTCGGCTTCTTTTGCAGCCGAGGTGCTGATCATGGTCACCTCCGCACCAAAAGCAGCAGCGAATTTGAGACCCATATGCCCCAGGCCTCCCAGCCCCATGACACCCACCTTGGATCCTTTGGCGACCTGGGTATAACGCAGCGGTGAATAGGTTGTGATTCCGGCGCAAAGCAAGGGGGCAGTCGCTTTCAGGTCCAGTTTTGGAGAAATTTGCAAAACAAAATGTTCGTCGGTCACAATTTGTGTTGAATATCCGCCCTGGGTGATCGTCTTTCCATCACGCCCGTAGTTATTATAAGTCCCGGTCATGCCTTCAACGCAGTATTGTTCAAGATCGCTGGCGCAGTTCTTACATACCCGGCAGGAATCCACCATGACGCCGACTCCCGCAAGATCTCCTGGTTTGAAGCGATGTACGGTACTACCAACAGCGACGACTCTGCCCACAATCTCATGCCCCGGAACCATGGGATACATCGACTCGTTCCATTCGTCCCTGGCCTGGTGAATGTCGCTATGGCATACTCCGCAATAGAGGATTTCAATCTGAACATCCTTTGGGCCTGGCGTCCTTCTCTCAAAGGAAAATGGCGCCAGCGGTGTGGATTTGCTGTAGGCCGCATAAGCCTTCGTTGGTATCATGATCGTTATTTTAGAATTTTAAAATTATTTTATGTAGAATAAGCCGGTACCACATCGGTCCGGGTTGTTGAAGGGATTGCCTTTAGTGACGTGGTTTTCCCCGTTCGTACTGCAGGGGCCAGTGCAGGTCTTCATGGAGCTCCAAGGCCGCGTGCAGCGGGAAATAAGGATCGCGCAGAAACTCGCGCGCCATAATGATGATGTCCGCCTGCCCGCTAGCCAGAATTTCTTCTGCCTGCGCTGCAGTTGAAATCAGTCCGACCGCGCCGGTCAATATGCCCGTTTCATTCCTGATGCGGCCGGAAAAAGGAACCTGATAGCCTGGCGAAACGGGAATTTTCTGTTGCGGCGAATTACCTCCGCTGGAACAATCCACCAGGTCAACTCCTCTTGCCTTCAGCTGACGTGCGAGTTCAACCGCCTCATCAATGTCCCAACCGCCCTCCACCCAATCCGTTGCCGAAATTCGCACAAATAACGGATAACCTGGCCTCCATTCATTTTTGATGGAGTCGATAATTTCCATCAGGATCCGCGTTCTGTTTTGAAGTGACCCGCCGTATTCATCATTTCTCCGGTTACTCAGGGGAGAAAAAAATTCGTGTAGCAGGTACCCGTGGGCTGCGTGAATCTCAAGAACGCGATAGCCGCTTTCCAGGGCACGCTTTGCGGCCGCAGTAAAATCATCGATGATCTTTTTTATGCCATTTTTGTCGAGCTCCAATGGATGATCCTCGCCTTCAGAAAAGGCGATAGCGCTGGGCGCAACTGCTGGCCAGCCACCCATGTCCTTTTTGATTTGTTTTCCGCCCTTCCAGGGGCTGGCATGACTGGCTTTTCTTCCCGCATGGGCAAGCTGGATTCCCGGCACCGAGCCCTGCTCAGCAATAAACCTGGTGATCTGTGACAGCTTTGTCTTGTGCTCTTCATGGTAAATTCCCATATCGTCCGGCGAAATCCTTCCCTCAGGAGAAACAGCTGTAGCTTCCTGCATGACAATTGCCGCTCCCCCGACGGCCCGGCTGCCCAAATGGACCAGGTGCCAATCGGATGCGAAACCATCGACACTGGAATACTGGCACATCGGCGATACCATGATTCGATTTTTAAATTCCAGCTCTTTCATCTTAAGCCGGCTAAATAGCATTGCCATGGGTTCAAAATATACGCTATGTTGATTTTTGTTCGTCCATCCAGATGACTTTCTGCACAGCCTTGTGTTCCTTTCCGATTATATCCTTATAAAGATCCGGCCGCCTCGCGTTTTTGTATCGGAATCCGCCCGCGCGTTCGAGCTTGTCTGGTGTGAGCGTCGCGACAACGACATCATCACCCAAGGCTGTGCATTCGGCCAAAATGTCCCCGAAGGGGTCGACAATCATGGAACAGCCATTCTTTAACTGGTCATCATCCATACCAATTGGATTGGCAAAAACCGCGTAGATGCCGTTATCGTAGGCCCTTGCAGGCAGCCATTTCATCAACCATTCGCGTCCTTTCATTCCATTGAATTCAATCCGGAGCGAAGTGGGGTCAGTCAGCCGCTTGGTCCAAAGATTCGGGTCAACAAATCCTGCGCCCGGCCTCGTCGACGGGGTGCACATCGTCACATGGGGCATAAAAATAATCTGCGCACCCAACAGCGCCGTTGCCCTTACATTTTCGATGATGTTGTTGTCATAACAAATTAAAATTCCGCATTTCCAGCCATCCAGATCAAACACGCAATAGCCGTCGCCCGGCAAAATATGGGGGTTAATAAAAGGATGGAGTTTTCTGAACTTGGCCACAAGTTTCCGACCGTCCACACATACACAGGTTTTATAGATTCTTCCTTCATCGTCTCTTTCGAACAGGCCGGCAAGTATGGCGATGCGATTGCGTTCCGATATTTCCATCAGGCGCAGGATCGTTGGACCCTGGGGAATCGGCTCGGATAAATCGAGCAATTCGTTTTTAGTGAGGTGACGGGCAAAGGAGTAACCGGTCAGCGAGCATTCATGAAAGGCAACCGCTCTCGCGCCCAGTGCAGATGCCTTCATCGCTAATTTATTGATGACCCCGAGATTATATTCCTTGTCACCACTGCGATGTTCGAATTGTGCCGTTGCAATCTGAATATCCTTCATAGCATGCTAAGTTAAGGCATTACCTTTAGTTGGATGTCCCGGTGATCATCGCTGGTTACGGTCATCAGTAGACGAAGATTCATTTGACCGGTGCTATCTTCCTTTTACGTTTCCAGCGCTGCCCCATATGAACAGATGGAACCTCATCGCCCAGGAGGCGGCCCCAGGGCTTGAGCTCATCGATGCGATCGAAGATAATCTTCAGTACGCCGACAAAAGGTATGGAAAGAAACATACCGGCAATTCCCCAAAGCGCTCCGCCGAGCAGAACGACAAAAACGGAGATCAAAGCATTGATCTTTACTTTGGACGACACAATAAAAGGAATAAGGAAATGATTATCGGTAAACTGGATGACAATATAGACCGCTATGATCAGGATTTGCGATTGGAAACCGTCCTTGGTAATGGTTGCCACGATAAGCGGAGGGATCAGCGCGGCGATCCCGCCGATAAATGGAAGGACGTTCAGGATGGCGCCGATCACACCCAGGAGAATCGCGTATTTGACGCCGATGATCAGTAAGGCCACGCTGTTCAAGGTTGCAACGATCAGGCCTTCGATCAGCAAACCGAGAGCATAACTTTGAATTGCGCCCTTGGATTTTTCCAATACGTCGGCAACATAAGAGGCGTTTGACTCGGCAAAAATTTCAAAAAGAAAATTGAGGATAAGCTTTTTATAGTAGAGCAAAAGAAAAGTGTATACAGGCAGAAGAATGGCCATGCTGATCGTACCCAGCGCGGTACCCATGAGTTTGCTGATCACCGGTTTGAGACCCTGCTTCGCTTCCCCAAACCACTGGTCTTGCTTTACCATGGAAATATGCAGGTCGTTGACGAGCGCCTGCTGGACTCTCGCAAAAAGTGTCGAAAATTTCCGTTCGAGCGCGGGCAGGTCGTCTCCGAAGCTTACCATCTGCGAGGCCAGAAAATAGCCCACCAAAAGAAAGAGCAGCAATGCGACGATCAGGGAACACAGGATCGCTAAAGGGTGCGGCATTTTCCACCGGACAAATCGGTCGACCAGGGGATTAAGCATGAAGGCAATCATGATCGATAAGGCAACGGGTACCAGAATCCCGCTAAAGAGGTATAGAAAACCCAGGAGAAGAGAAAGCCCCATTAAGATATAGGTAGCTTTTACATAAAAGGGGTATTTATCTGACATGAATAAGGGTCATTTATTTATTCGTTGCCTGGTTTGAGGTCGCGCTACAGCTAAATCCAACAGCATGCCAACAAACTTTATCGATCAGTGGCCAGCCCGTGAAAATTTCCGCCTGGCCGCAAAATGCTCCTCCGTTCTCACGTTGATTTTACCATCGCTGTAATGGGGCCGAAGCGACGAAAAATATGTAAAAGGCTGATTAGGTCAGGGTTGACAAGAAAATGATGAATAATTTCCCGCAAAAAGGAAAAAAATTCCATTGATTGCGAAATCGATGAAAAAAATATAATGATCGGTATGGCAGTTTCCACTTAATTTTAGGCCTTAAATAAAATTGCATGAAGCTTTTTGTCGCAGGTCTTCCTTACGACTTCGATGACACCGACCTTAAGGAAATGTTCGAACTCTATGGTGACGTTTATTCCGCTAAAGTAGCCAGGGACAGGGAAACAAAGAAAAGCCGCGGATTTGGTTTTCTTGATATGCCGAATGATGCGGAAGCGCGGGAAGCGATTCAAACGCTCGACGGCGCAGAAATTGGC
>JAJPJP010000043.1 GCA_021324175.1 Chitinophagia bacterium | reverse complement strand
CGGCCACCAGGAGCTTGACCTGCTCTTTAAAGGCTATGGCTGGAATCCACATATCATAGAAGGCGACGAACCTATGGACATGCATTTCAAGATGGGTCGTTTGCTGGATAAAGTGCTGGCGGAAATTAAGGCGATTAAAACCCGGGCCGCCCGCGATAGCGATATGGAACGTCCAACTTGGCCAATGATTATTCTAAAGACGCCCAAGGGATGGACGGGGCCAAAATATGTGAACGGCCTCCCGGTAGAAGGAACATTCAGATCGCACCAGGTTCCTATCACCGACCCCGACAATAATTCCGAACATTTAAAACAACTGGAGGCCTGGCTGAAAAGTTATAAACCGGAGGAGCTCTTTGATGCGAGTGGCAAATTCCTCTCCGAGCTGAAAGATCTCGCACCAAAGAACCAGCGTCGGATGGGCGCAAATCCGGTTGTAAATGGCGGCGTCGTTTCGTATGATCTCATCATGCCGGATTTTAACCAGTACGCGTTGGATATAAAAGAGCGGGGCCAGCAGGGACCCGGCGATACGCTCCTCCTCGGATCATTCATAAGAGATGTAATGAGGCTAAATGCCAAAAAGAGAAACTTCCGTCTCTTTGGTCCCGATGAAACCTTGTCCAATAAGCTAAACGCCGTATTTGAAGCGACGGCTCGGCAGTGGGATACCCAGACAATTCCCACGGACGAATTCCTGGAGAAAGATGGCCGCGTAATGGAAATGCTCAGCGAGCACCAGTGCGAAGGATGGCTCGAAGGCTACATCCTGACTGGTCGGCACGGTCTCTTCAATTGTTATGAAGCTTTCATCCATATTATTGACAGCATGTTCAACCAACATGCGAAATGGCTCAAGGTTACATCACAGCTCAAATGGCGCAAGAAACTTCCGTCGCTGAATATCTTATTGGCTTCCCATGTCTGGAGACAGGATCACAACGGATTCACGCATCAGGACCCAGGCTTCATTGACCATGTCTGCAATAAAAAGTCGTCTGTGGTTCGCGTTTATTTGCCACCTGATGCCAATTGTCTATTGTCTGTCATGGACCACTGCATGCGCAGCCGCCATTACGTCAATGTTGTCGTCGCAGGCAAACACCCTTCTCCGCAATGGCTGAATAAAGACGAAGCGGTCATCCATTGCTCAAAAGGCATCGGCATTTTTACCTGGGCAAGTAATGACGAGGGTTCGGAGCCTGATGTAGTTATGGCATGTGCCGGCGATGTACCCACACTTGAGACGCTGGCGGCGGTTTCCATTTTGAGAAACAAACTGCCCGATCTCAAGATTCGCGTGGTGAATGTCGTCGATTTGATGCGGCTCCAGCCTTCGAGCGAACATCCGCACGGTCTAAGTGATGCTGAATTTGATGCGCTTTTTACTAAGAATAACCCAGTGATTTTTGCATTTCACGCTTATCCTTGGCTGATTCACAGACTGACCTACAGGCGCGCCAATCACCGCAACATACATGTGCGCGGATATAAAGAGGAAGGTACGATAACGACTCCGTTTGATATGACCGTTCTGAATCAACTTGACCGGTTTGATTTGGTCCAGGATGCGATCGACCGTCTGCCGCAACTTGCTGATAAAGCCGATTATTTGAAAGAAGAAATGAAAGATAAGCTTATCGAACACTATAATTATATCCGACAAAACGGCATTGATATGCCGGAGGTAAGAGATTGGAAATGGGCGGTTAAATCGGAAGACCGGCCGGTTTAGTTAAACATAAGTTGCTGTAGGCGTCGGCATGGACACGTAAAATCCTTTCGGCTACTTTTTCAGCTTTTTTTTGAACTATTCTTCCTTGGAACCCTGGCTCCAGCCTTCCTCGCTTCAGATAGACCTATGGCAATAGCCTGCTTGCGGCTTTTTACGGTTTTCCCACTTCTTCCGCTCTTCAATTTTTCTTGTTTCCTTTCAGTCAATTCTTTTTTTACTTTGTCTTGACTTTTTTGCGAATACTTCGCCATATACAGTTTTTAAGATTAAATTAAAGTCATCACGTCACCGGTACTAACATCCGTTTTTGGAGGAGGTCTCAAAATGGTTTGTTGAGAGCCCGACCAGGGCGCGTCTGCCCCTAGACATTAGCTCAGATTATTCAGCCGGTCAAATAGGGAAAAAGCGCATTGGATTGTCTTTGGGGCTTCCCTTTCCGGTTTTTTTAGGTCGTGGCTTTGGGTTTGGAAATTGGCCGGCAGAATTTGATCCCTGCGAACCCTTAATCACTCTGTCGCTCTTTAAATCGGCCGGCCTTTTCACATTCGCTTTTCTTGTTTTGCCCTTGTTTTTCTCGGAAGAACTTGCCATGTCAGCAGCTTTTGAAATATAGTAGAAAAATCATGCCATGGTGCGTGGGTAAATATCTTCGCATTTGCTTGCGGGTGCACACGAAATTCCACAGAAACATTCTGTTGATGACCAAGAAAATTATTCATGCCATAGCTAGATCTTTTCATCAACAGCAACTATTGATATTAGCAACCCAGCAAGGTGAACATGGTGAAATCGCAACTTGCGGCGGACTGATCCTACTAACGAATATCCTTGGCCACAGCGAAGAAACGCCTGCTTAGACAAACCGTTGTCAAAGGAAAAAAGGCGGACGCTGAACTAACCTCCCTTGCGATGGGAGTTAACAACCAGACCGCCGATCGGGAATCCTCTGTTTGATGATTTCAGGCATTATTCCAGGGGGGTCCGCCGTCCAAATATCAAAGAGATTATAAAAAGTATCAGGAAGATAAAGAATAGAATTTTTGCTATTCCTGCTGCGCTCTGCGCAATGCCAAAAAATCCAAAAATAGCGGCGATGATTGCAATGATTAAGAAAATGACTGTCCAGCGTAACATAAAGTTTGATTTAAATGATAAATAGATTCGGTCATGGTAAATCAAAAATGTTGCCTGACCTCCAAAGTCAGATCAAAACTGTATTGTGATGGCAATAATTCCCCACAGCAAAACAGATTTGCCGCCTGAAAGGTTTTTGCTGACTGAATTTTCCAGCAAAAACCCTGTTCAGCAGAATCTCCATTAATTGATGAGTATAAATTTTCATTTTAGCGTACAAGTGCGAAAACAATTCTACAAAATGGATTTTGATAAAAAGTATTTGAGGGTCTCTCTCCCTTTGGCGATGCCAGTCCATGCAGGCCCGTAATTGCACAAACGTTAGGGAGGCAAACAGTCTACAATAATTTAAAAAATACGTGTATGATAGCATTCCAATGTAGAGCGGGATTTGTGGATGAGCCGCCGCATTTTTTTCGAAATAGGAATGGGAAATACTTGCAGAGTCTATCATGGCGGGTTAAGCCGAAGTAAATTCCGATTGGGCTCTGTCAACCATGTGAAATATATCTTTCAAGACACGCCTGGCAGCCTTAAATCCGCAGACGCCGTGAACGCCGCCACCCGGCGGCGTGGAAGAAGAGCAGATATAAATTCCCTTTCCAGAAGTCCGGTATGGCGATGATCGCAGCACCGGTCTGGAAAAGAATTGGGTAATATCCTGCACTCCGCCGTTAATATCGCCCCCAATGTAATTTGCATTGCTATTTTGAAGTTCCCTGGTATTAACAGTGTGCCTTCCCAGGATGCAATCGCGGAAGCCCGGGGCAAAGCGTTCGACCTGCTGTTCGATCATATCGCAAAGCGAAGTGGTAGAATAAGCAGGCGCGTGGCAATAAGCCCAGGCGGTATGCTTTCCCTCCGGCGCCCTGGAGGAATCAAACAGACTCGGCTGGACAAAGAGAACAAACGGCCGGATCGGGTCCTTGTTCTCCCAAACTCTTTTTTCTGCTGCAGCAATTTCATCGAAAGAATTACCTAAATGAACTGTGGCTGATGATTTGCAGGCTCCTGCGGTAAATGGTACTGGCTCTGACAAGGCCCAGTCCATTTTGAATATGCCCGAACCATACTTAAATCGGCGAAGCTGCCACTTGTAAAAAGAGGAAAAGCGGTTTCCTGCAATATCCAGCAATTGTGTGGGCGTAATATCAAATAAAAACGCCCTTGCTGGCGGCAATTCGTTGACAGAACGCACCTCGCAACTGGTTTCGATTCTGCCGCCAAGCGAAATAAAATAAGCCGCTAGGCAACTTGCCAGGTTTGCTGACCCCCCTTTGACAATCGGCCAGCCTCTATGATGTCCTGCAAGCATTAACATGAGCGCGACTGAGCTAGTCATGGGTTTATGAAGGGGAAGCATGGAGTGCGCAGCCATTCCGGCAAAAAAAGCCTGCGCTTTGGCATTTTTGAATTTTTTCCGGGCGAATGTTGACGCTGGCAAAATCGCTTCGACACCGAATTTCATCAGCGATCGCAAGTGGTCGGGATACCAAGTTTTCATAAGTAGGTCAGAAACAATATTTGGCCAGTGTGCCTGGACAGTCTCAAATATATCGAGGTAGGTCCGTTCGTCTTCGCCAAACTGCGCCGCTGTCTTTATTATCGAAGGTTCAAGAGAATATGACGAACCATCATCGAAAGGATGTGCCGCGGCGAGGCTGGCGTATATAAACTCGGGTTGAAACTTCGCGGGAATAGATTCGAAAAAGGGGGAGCAAACGGCCAAAGGATAAACACAGGAACAGGAATCATGCAGAAAACCCGGCAGAGTGGATTCTGCCGTTTTCACCCCTCCTCCGATTTTAGGCTTCGCTTCCAGCAACAGGACGGCGAGACCATTTCTTTGCATCGTAATGGCTGCTGCCAGCCCGTTCGGCCCCGAACCGACAACCACCGCGTCGTAATTATTGGCGAAATTCATGGAAGTTATAACCTTTGAATTACAATTTTAAACAAGGATATTCAAGTCCCTGCAAGGAATCGACCATTTTATAAATTTCATAAGCTTATGACAATAGCTTCCCTTCAAGAGCAAAAATCTTTTTCCCTCCGCAAAGATAGCCGACACCAGCATCATAAGGAGTGCCCGGAATGTTGGTCAAATTAAGCAGTAAAGCATACTATTGGATTTTGCGTTGTGTATCACTGCAAAGTGGAAAAATAGGAGGAAACTTGACATTTGTTTCAGGGTTTTATTTGGGTTGCTGCCTGATGCGCAAATGCCCCTAGTGCCATGTCATGCATCTAATTTCGGGTAAGGATGTTTTAGTTTTATTCTTGCATCTTGATTATTAAACTGCCATTTTATAATTGCCTGCTTATTGTTTCTATGGTTTTCCCATGCGGTCACTTCCTGTTGCATATTT
>JAJPJP010000415.1 GCA_021324175.1 Chitinophagia bacterium | reverse complement strand
TCTCCTGCCTGATTTTTATCATGTGCTGGTGGTTCTCGGGGTCATAACTCACATTTCCCGTCACGTCCTGCTTTTCGAGGCCGCCGATGCGGTGCTCAAGACCCGGCGTACCTGGAAGTGCCCAGGGCCGAACCAGTTTTTTATCGCGCTTATAAGGGAGGAACTTTTCTTCGTCCGAATCCAGACCCTTCTTGAATTTGACTTCGATAGGCGGCAGTTCCGACGATTTTGGAAATTTCCACGGCTCGGCGCCATTGGCGATATATCCATCACTTAGGAAAATGACCGGTGTCATATGATGAACGGCGATGCGAACCGCTTCATATACCGCATCAAAACAGTCGCTGGGCGTCGATGCTGATATGATCGGCATCGGGCATTCGCCATTTCTTCCATAATATGCCTGCAAAAGGTCGCTCTGCTCGGTCTTTGTCGGCAAACCCGTCGATGGGCCGCCACGCTGAATGTCGCAAATGACAAGCGGAATTTCCAGAACGACTGCAAGACCCATGGCTTCCGCTTTGAGCGCCATGCCCGGTCCCGATGTCGTTGTCACACCGAGAGCGCCCCCATAACTCGCTCCGATAACGGAAGTAACCGCCGCGATTTCATCTTCAGCCTGGAAGGTGCGAACGCCAAATGATTTGTGCCTGCTCAGTTCGTGGAGGATGTCAGAAGCAGGTGTGATCGGGTATGATCCCAGGAAAAGACCAAGCCCGCTCTTCTGGGATGCCGCAATTAAGCCATAGGCCAGCGCCTGGTTACCCATGATCGATCTGTAGGTTCCTGGCTCCAGTTTGGCCTTTTCGACTTTATAAGTAGTCGTAAAAGTTTCCGTCGTATCTCCGAAATTATATCCTGCATGCAGGGCCTTGACATTGCTTTCAAAAATCTCCGGCTTCTTGCCAAATTTTTCTTTCAGAAATTTTTCGGTGCTTTCCATTTCCCGGTTATACATCCAATACAAAAATCCCAGCACGAACATATTTTTTGCCCTGTCCTTTTCTTTTGTGCCGATAGAAAATTCTTTGAGCGCTTCGCGGGTCATTTTGGTGACGTCAATCTTGATCAACTCGTAAGTTTCCAAACTGCCATCCTCGAGCGGGTTGATACCTTCAGGATAGTTCGCAAGCCGCAGGTTCTTCGCGTCAAATCCCTCTGTGTTGGCAATGATCCTGGCTCCCTTCTTTAATGATTTGAGGTTGGTTTTCAGCGCGGCCGCGTTCATGGCAACCAATACGTCGCATTCATCGCCAGGCGTAAATATCTGGTCGCTCGAAAATCGGAGCTGGTACCCGCTCACGCCGGGTAAAGTGCCTTGCGGGGCCCTGATCTCAGCGGGGAAATCCGGGAATGTGGCCAAGTCGATTCCGAGGAGCGCTGTGTTGTTGGTGAACTGGCTCCCGGTAAGCTGCATGCCGTCGCCCGAGTCGCCGGCAAACTTAATTACCACATCCTGCAATAATTGTTCTTTACGGTTCACTGCTCCAAAATTTTATCAAAGTTAGTACTTATGTGATTTTTCATCGGCTCATCTTCACTGTATAAAACGCATATTTAATGTTAAATGATGCCCTTGTTGATTAATTTTTAGTTCCTGGACCCGTGACCCCCATGGCGTTATATATCGTCTCCTGGATCCCGCCCCTTACGCTCAGGCTGGAAATTTTTCCATTGTCGCTGCTCGGGTTCACCCTGTTAGACAGAAATATGAATATCAGGTTATATTCCGGGTCGACCCACACGCAGGTTCCCGTAAATCCCGTATGGCCGAATGTCCGGGGCGAGGCGGAAAGGCATGGATATGGATCTTTTAGCGCCGCGTTGTTTTTGTCCGGCTTGTCGAATCCCAGGCCGCGACGACTGATATCGCTGTGATAAGCAGTAAAGTAGTCGATGGTCTCTTTGTTCAGGTAGCGCTTGCCCTCCATCACTCCCCCGTTCAGCAGCATCTGTTCCAGTATCGCCAGGTCATAGGCATCGCTAAACAAACCAGCATGCCCTGACACGCCTCCGAACATGGCCGCACCGGGGTCGTGTACATCGCCGCGGATCACCTGCTTCCTGAAAATTGTTTCGCTTTCGGTAGGTGCGATGCGATTGGTCAAAAAGGAATTCCTTGGTTTGAAACCCGTTGTCAGCATATACAAAGGATCATAAAATGTCTTTTCAACGTAACGGTCCAGGGTCATCCCGGTAATGGCTTCAACGACCTTGCCCATAAAAATAAAATCGTTGTCACTGTAAATATATTTTTTCTGCGGTTCCAGGTTGCTGGCGAGTATCCTGCTATAGATGGTGTCGACCCAGTCGCGGCGCATAAAAAGATTTTCTGCCACACGGGCAGGGTGCGCACTATCCTGTTTCCAACTGTAAATATTCATGAGCGGAACACCCCCGTGAAGACTATCGATCGTTTCCTTATAAAAAGGAATAAAAGCTTTGAGCCCCGCCTGGTGAAGCAACACATCCCAAATTTTTAGTGGCGCCTTATTGGTTCCGCGCACCCAGGGCAAATAATCTCCCAGCGTCTTTTGAATGTCGAGCCTGCCCTCATCGTAAAGCTTCATCACCGCCATCGTCGTCGCACATATCTTGGTAACAGATGCGAGGTCGTAAAGCGTTTCCGTGTAGACGGGCTCCTTTTTGTCATAGGTCAGGTAGCCGAAGGCCTTGTTATAACACACTTCGCCGTTCCTGGCCACCAGCACGACACAACCTGGAAACGCTTCTTTTTTTATGGCGGTCTTGCAAATCGAATCGATGACCGTCAATTTATGTGGATCAAAGCCCGCTGATGCCGGTAAAACCCGCGGAAGCGCTCCGCCTGCATTGGGCACGCCTGCTCCATAGGACAGCCCGCTGCAAACAGTCACCGGCAGCCTGCCTTTTGCTGAAAACTTTCCCTCCAACAGGTCGGCGGCAACATCCTGGGTAATTTCATCATCCTCGTAGCAGGCAAATAAAGATTTAGCATCACAGAAATTCCTGACCAGGTAGGGGTTCCCGAAATCCATCACGATGGCGTTGTGCTGGTCCACCAGCTGGTTGAGAAGCCAAATTGCGGTACTGCTGACGCCAAAATTATTTGCGGGAAACCGGTTGTAGTTGTGGACCCCCACGATCACTTCATCATACCGGTTCCTGATCAATTCGATCGTTGCCATCGCCTTCGAACTGTCAAGTGAATAATCAAAATAGTATACATGCGTATTGAAATCGGAGCGCAGCCGTTTGGCAAATTCGTTATCTGCCGTGAGCCCGAGACCTACATAAGCAACACGTTTTTTTGTGACAGGATTCAGCGGGTAGAGGGCGGCTTCGCGGTTTCGCAGGAGCGTGATCGCATTTTCAGCGATGTCCTTTCGCATCTCTGGCACACCTTCATTCAGATCCTCGGTGAGGTGCGAAAGATTGACCGGCGCAAGGTTCGCCAAACCATATTGGTATTTCGCGAGCAGCACTTTTTTCACATGCGCATTAATTTCTTTCCACCTAATTTTCTTTGCTGCAACGGCCTGCCTGATCTTCATAATCGTCGTGTCAATGTTGCCTGGCAGGGAGAGCAGGTCATTACCCGCTATGAGCGCCTGGACGGCGGCTTCGCCTCCTGGGAAATATTTGGCCACCCCTTTCATTTCCAAAGCGTCGGTAAAAGTCAGGCCGTCGAATTTCAGTTTCTTGCGGAGAAGTTTCGTGACGCTCTTTTTTGAAATGGATGTTGCGAGGTTTGGCGTCTTGTCAATGTCGGGTACGTAGAGATGAGCGACCATCACGCCGGCGATCCCTTCGTTGATCAATTTCTTAAACGGGTAAAGTTCCAGCGTATCCAGTTGCTTAAGCGTCTTGTTGATCACGGGAAGATCGACGTGCGAATCGACCGACACATCACCATGTCCCGGGAAATGTTTGGCGCAGGCCATCACGCCCGCGTCCTGCAACCCTTTCATGTATTCAAGGCCATACTCAGCGACCTTCACCTTATCCTCGCCAAACGAACGGTCGTTGATTACCGGGTTATTCGGGTTATTGTTGATGTCGACAACGGGTGCAAAATCCACCATGATGCCAACCCGCTTGCATTGGTCGCCGACCAGTTTGCCATACTGGTAGATGATCTCCGGGTTTTGAACGGCCCCGAGCATCATTTGCCTCGGAAGCCCCATCACGCTATCCATCCGCATGCCGACGCCGTTTTCCGCGTCGATGCAAATCATGATGGGCGTTTTTGCAATACCCTGGAAATAGTTGATCCATCCCGCCTGCGTCAGCGGTCCGCCCTGGAAAAGACAGATTCCACCGACGTCATACTTGCGTATGGCGGCCTCGACATCCTTGTCAGAAAAAGTTATTTTGCGCGTCGCAGGGTCGATGGACGAAAGTCGCATCACGATCAGCTGCGCAATTTTCTGATCATCATTAAGCGATTTGAAAACACTGTCAACCCACTTTTCTGCGGGAAGGTTTGATTTGAATTGGGCGCGTGATGCAACTGAGATCAGTATCAGAAGTAAAATACAGACGAGGTATTTCATATCAAAATCTTGACGAATTTGCTGTTTATCGCCGGAGAGCGGCGCCCTGGCAAAAAGCGGCTGATAGCGGTGTCGCAGGTCAGTTCTTCCTTTCGGACAGTGTGTTAACAAATCAGCGGAGGCTAATGTTTACTCCAGTCAATAAGCAGTAAATTGCGACCACAAATTAAGACAGAATTGGACATTATTCAACAATTGCCCGATAACATCGCAAACCAGATCGCAGCAGGTGAAGTGATCCAGCGTCCGGCGAGCGCCGTTAAAGAGCTGCTCGAAAACGCCGTCGATGCAGGAGCAACTGAAATCCGGGTGATCATCGGTGATGCGGGAAAATCCCTGGTGCAGGTCATTGATAATGGGAGCGGGATGAGCGAAACCGATGCGCGAAATGCTTTTGAAAGGCATGCGACCTCCAAAATCAGAAATATCGATGACCTGTTTCGGATTCGCACGATGGGATTTCGCGGAGAAGCGCTGGCATCGATCGCTGCAGTTGCACAGGTTCAGCTCAAAACGAAAAGGGAAATAGACGAATCAGGCACCTGCGTGGAAATCGAAAACAGCGCGGTGAGCTCCCAGGAGCCCGTTGCGACATTAACGGGCACGAGTATCGCCATGAAAAATTTGTTTTTCAACGTTCCCGCAAGAAGAAATTTCCTGAAGAGCAATGCTGCGGAAATGCGTCACATTTTGGATGAATTTGTTCGCGTTGCATTGGCTTTTCCCGGGATTTTCTTTTCCGTGACCAGTAACGGCGAGCAACTGTTTAACCTCGAAAAAGGAACGCTCAAACAGCGGATCATCCAATTGCTCGGCGACAACCTGAACGCCAAGCTTGTTTCTGTCAACGAAAGGACAGCCTACCTGAACATACGCGGATTCGTCGGCAAGCCTGAAGCAGCCAAAAAAACGCGCGGGGATCAGTACCTGTTTGTCAATAACCGGTTTATCAGGAGCGCCTACCTGAACCATGCGGTAATGGGCGCTTTCCAGCAGATGATACCCGCGGACAGTTTCCCATTGTATATTCTTTTTATAGACCTTGATCCTGCAGAACTGGACATCAACGTTCACCCGACAAAACAGGAAATCAAGTTCCAGGATGAAAAAATCGTGTATGCATTTGTCCAGGCGGCAGTCAAGCACGCGCTCGCCCAATTCAGCATCACGCCAACACTGGATTTTAATCTGGATCCATCGATCCAACAGCTCGATGCAGTGACAAAGCCGTTTACGGAAGAACAAAAAAGAGGGCTTTCGGATTCCTCCTTGTTCAAAACCTTCACGCAAAAAGATCAGGCCCATTTTATCGAGGGAGAAGATAGGAGCGAGCTGAGACACTGGAAGGAATTCTTCGAACCGTCATCCGCAGAGACGATCGATCCAACAATGACGGTTATGAAACAATTTCCAGCGGATGCTGCGGAAGCCGAACTCAATCTCAATATTTCGTGGAGCCAGGAATTCATCCAGGTCCACCATGCTTTCATCGTGGCCAGGACGGACAAAGGTTTCATTCTGATCAACCAGCAGCTTGCACACGAAAGAATTTTGTATGAGCGTTACCAGGAAGCTTCGGAGGGGAAATCCATCCCTTCGCAAAAAAACCTTTTCCCCGTAACTGTCCAACTGGCGATGCAGGATGCCATGCTGCTTTCGGAACTCCTGGGCGACCTCCGCGAGCTTGGATATGATGTGGAGCCCTTCGGCAAGGATGCATTTATTATACAGGGAACTCCTGCGGATCTTCAGCAAGCCAACCATAAGGCCGCTCTCGAGTCTATTCTCGAGCAGTACAAGCATTATAGCAGCCTGAAATTGTCAAGGCGTGAGAAACTCATTCGATCGCTGGCATGGCAGGATTCGATCAAACCCGGCGCGGCGCTGGCCGAAAATGAAATCAGCCGCTTACTCGAAGATCTTTTTTTGTGCAAACATCCCAATGTTTCTCCGGGCGGAAGGCCGACCTATGTTGAATATGACGTGGAATACCTGACGAGGCTATTCGAAAAATAGAGGTTCAACCTTCACGAATTTAGTAATTGCTTAAAAGGTAGTCGACAAATTGAGCGACCGCGCGTCGCAAGACCGGCCCGCGGCCAGGGTAATTATTAGCAAGCACGGAAAAAATAAGTAACCGGTTTCTTTCGGTAAGCAGGTATCCGCTCAGGCAGATTACGCCTGACAATGATCCTGTCTTCGCGAAAATCCTTCCGCTGTCCTGCTTATAGTACGAACCCAGGGTACCGCTGCCACCGGTCGGAAGGATGCGCTTCATGCGCTCCAATCCAAATTCGTTTTTCATCTTGTTGAGAATCCAGACAAAATCCGCCGGAGAGAACAGATTGTATCGGCTTAGGCCGCTGCCATCCACCCATTCGGGCCGCTGGGGTAAACCCGCAAGATCAGTGCTGAGCAGCGTATCGATCATGGCCGCATCGTTCATGATCCCGAGTCGTTCATTGCCTGACATCAGGAGGGTTTGCTCGGCAAAAAAATTATCGCTGCGAAACATCATCGGGCGGTATAGCGAATCGACGGGTCTGGAATAGATCGTCCTGGTGGCATTTTTGTCGGGGGCAGGCCACGTATGCGTAATAAAAATTCTTTTCCCAACTGTGTCTTTGAGCAAATCAAGCGTTGCCTGCAGCCCCCCGGTCACAAAAGGCACGTCCTGCTGACGAAACTTTTCAGTTCCTTCCGTAATCATGAAAGAATTGTCGCTGAAATTTCTTTTGACAAAAAAATGTTTACCCGTCGAGTCGGCGAAGTCAACCTTCCAATTGATATCCGGTATGGAATAACTGCTGAACGATTGGTCGGGTTGCTGTTGCTGGTTCCATTGGATGATGTTCCCGTATACCGGCATTGGGCTTCGCTCCACCATATAATCATCGTTGTAGTCATCCCAGCTCCAGCCGGGACCCAGGCCTTCTTCTTTCCAATGTGCATCTGAAATGTATACGGGTAAATTTTTCCGTTTCAGAAAATCGATGACAGGTTGCCAGGCATAGTCGCGGTGAAGGAGGGTCGGGTCGCCTGACGGCAAAACAAGAATACCGGAATCCGTTTCCATGTAACGCATGCCCACAATCGAATCTCCAAGGTATTTTAGGCCCGCATAGAGGGAAAAAAGCTTGGTGTTGCTTGCCGGGACAAAATAATTCTCGTCCTGGTGCCCATAGAGCACAAGACCGGAATTGGCGTCAAATACTTGTACACCAATGAGCGCATTTTCCAAGCCCTTCGGTCGAAAAAGATCGGCACGAGCCTGTTTGTCGATCCTTTTGCCGGGAAAACAGGCTGAAAAAATTGATAGGGCGGCAAAAAGCCATAGAATACAATGCTTCATTTTTCAAAATTCACAAAACAAACTCAAATTTCGCACCGTGGGCCAATTAATGATTTGAGGTGCCGGGGACAGCGGGGAGCGATTCTCTACGGGAAGAGGTCCCAATCTCCTACTCCAAAATTAGGCACGGAGAAATTGTCTTCACGGCCAGAAAGAAGGCTTTGTGGTCGTTCCACCCTGTAAGGTACAATCCACACAACTCAATACTGCTGAATTATATGCTACGATTGCTCCTGATGACGGAGCAATAATTCCCGTGACGGGTGCATAACCGCCAAGACCATATTCAAGAACCAAACTATCGGGCGTGTTTCCCACCCTTATTAAATTGCAACCAATAGGTATCGGGTAAACCCAGTTGGGTGGTCTAATGATAAAGATTCTTTGCTCCTGCAACGTGGCAAACGAGATAAAACCCAGCACGGGCTCATTGGGGTTTGATACATTATGAATATTGCCGGTTAATTGTGAAGGCTGAGGGTCAAAAAGAGAACCGAGTTGTTCGGTACTTTGCTGGAGAAGTTGCCAAAATGCAAATGATGAAGCATCCAGCGCATATTGCCTGACAAGAATGCTATACTCCACACTTAGTTTTTGAGATTCTGACGGAATTAAGATCAAGGGTTGTTCATAGATTATATCCTCACTTAATTTTGCCGAGGAACCCAGCAACAGGTCAGTCGATTGATTCGTCTGCCAGCAGGTAGATACCATTTGGTTCGTATCTCTTTCGATAACTGTGGTGTCCTGAGGATCATATATGTATTCTGAGCCATCCGCGGGATGATATTCCCAGGTTTCCGTGTACTGCCAGCGGTAATAGCGCGTGTTATTCTGAGGGTCGTGTGTGTTCACATAAATTTGAACGCCTTCACTTTCGGATTGCCAGGAAACGCTGTCAATGGGGGGCGTAATCCTCACTGGCATATCATCAGACAGGTATTGGCTACCATTGGAAGTTATTATTTTAAGCCTGTAGAGTTCACTATTATTGAGGTTGAGCTGATTGGTCGCATATTTTCCGGCGCTTTGTTCATTTAAATCATAGGAATCGCCGTTTGCGCCAATCACACTGACCAACGCTCCTGTTTCCGCAACTGAGAAGAAATTATAGGTCGAATCACTGACATTTTGCGTCCTTGACAAATAGATAATTGTTGAATCATTGCCACTGATAATGGTTCCGTCTACGACCAGATAGTGAACACCACCAGCAAGAGCCGGTGGATTATATGGCTGCCTGCAAAACAAGTCATCGATAAAAATAAGTAGCAAAAAAATAAAGCTATAATTGGCAAATCGCATGAATTAAGGGCATTTCATAAGAGGGCAATAGGAGTCATGCAATGGATTAAAGATAGAACTTTTACGGGATCGCTGGGACAGTGCTTACCCGTTATTCGAAGAATCTGCCCGCTCATCGACTAGGAAAGCTTCAAAAACTGTGTATGGGCTACCTTTGCAAAAAAATCACATGAGCAAGTTTCTCAGGCATTCCGTGCTACTAATATTCATTTTACCAATATTCAGTTTTGATCCGCCAAAAAAGAAATCAGTCAAGTTTATCGACAAGGCCAATATGGATCTCAGCATCAAGCCTGGCGATAACTTCTACCTGTATGTCAACGCGAATTGGCTAAAGAGGAATCCGGTGCCCGCTTCCAAGACAAGATGGGGAAGTTTTGACCAATTGCGTGAACTGAGCACCGAGCGCATACATTCCCTCCTTGAAGAGGCTACCACCAAAACCAGTCTTGACCGGCTGCACCAGATGGTCGGCGATTATTATACCAGCGGAATGGACAGCCTGAACCTTGAGCAATTCGGGTATGACCCCATCAAGCCGGATTTACAACGGATCGACGGCATTATGTCTCTCTCCGGACTGCTCGATGAAGTTGCTTATGATCGCGTCCACGCATTGGGAACAGAATTATTCGGATTTTCGATTAGCCAGGACAGTAAAAATGTCAATGCTTATATACCTCACTTCAGCCAAGGCGGTACTTCTCTTCCGGACCGTGATTATTATCTGAAAAACGATCGCCGCAGTACGCGGGTGCGTGAGGCCTATCTCCGGCATTTGAAAAACATGTTTCATTTGATCGGAGCGGATGATGCTGCGACGGTCGCGGATGCGGATGCCGTGATGCGAATAGAAACCGCACTGGCGAAGTCACAACTGAGCAGGACCGAAATGCGAGATCCGGACAAAACTTATAATAAATTCTCGGTGAAAGACTTCACAACCATGACGCCTTCGCTCGACTGGAAAGCTATCCTCATGAAATTCCAGGTAGTCGGAGCCGACAGCATCGTCACGAATAACCCATCTTTTTTCAGGTCCGCTGACCTGCTGGTCGGTGCATTGCCTCTCCAGGACTGGAAGATTTACCTGAAGTGGAAGGTGCTGAGCAGCGCTGCTCCCTATTTAAGCAAGGCCTTTATCGACGAGGATTTCACATTCGCCCAGGTGCTCTCGGGGCAAAAGGAGCAAACTCCCCGCTGGCAGCGCATGAGCAACCTGATCGACCGCCAGCTCGGTGACTTCCTCGGCCAGCTGTACGTTGCCAGGTATTTCAAGCCCGAGGCAAAGCAACGCATGCAGGACTTGGTGAATAATATGGTTTCCACTTTTTCTGACAGAATAAAAAAACTTGATTGGATGAGTGCCGAAACCAAAACCAAAGCGCTGGAAAAATTGGATGCGATCACCAAGAAAATCGCCTATCCCGATAAGTGGAAGGAATACGAAGGTGTGACAATAGACAAAAAGGACCTGCTTGGAAACACGCGGCGCTGTGAAGTGTGGGCGTATAACGATATGGTCAGCCGGTTTGGCAAACCAGTCGATAAAACCCGATGGGGAATGACGCCACCCACAATTAATGCCTATTACCAGCCGACCAATAATGAAATTGTATTCCCCGCCGGCATCCTGCAATATCCATTTTTCGATTTTGCCGCGGACGATGCGGTCAATTACGGTGGTATCGCCGCCGTCATCGGGCATGAGATGACGCACGGATTTGATGACGAAGGAAGAAAATATGCTGCGGATGGTAATCTCAAGGACTGGTGGACAAAGGATGACGCCGCCAAGTTCACCAAAAAAGCAAATGAAGTCGTGGAACAGTATAGTGCATTCACGGTGCTGGATACACTTCATGTCAATGGTAAGCTCACGCTGGGTGAAAACCTGGCCGACCTCGGTGGTCTTTCTATCGCCTATGAGGCATTTACCAAAACACCCCAATTTAAAGAGGGCAAAAAGATTGACGGATTTACGCCCGCGCAAAGATTTTTTATCAACTGGGCACAGGTGTGGCGCACGAATATATTACCGGAAACAGCATCGCAACTGGTCCTTACAGACTCTCATTCACCTGGAATGTACCGCGCGAATGCGCCACTCGAAAATATTGATGCGTGGTATCAGGCTTTCGACGTAAAGCCGGGAGATAAAATGTACAAACCGGAAAACGAGAGAACAAAGATCTGGTAATCGCAAAGCCTAAACACGCTCCTGAGCGCGTAGCCAGCGTTCGGGAATTTCATTGCTGCTGGCCAGCAGGTAGTCCTTGTACGAGCATGCAATAAATTTTTTATCCGGCAGCTGCATCCACCACCGGCTTGTTTTCCTGCTTTGCAGAAAAGTGGTCTCGACTTCAGCGAAAGCGGTATGATATTCGACAAATGATTCCCTTTCGTCCAGGGCCGCTTCCCTCCGTCCCCGGCTTTTTCCGTCGAGGAGATACCAAAGCATGTGGCTGATTTGTTTTGCAGTGAGGTTCTCACGGTCTTTCGATGGATCGTAGCCATAAATTCCGACCGTGTTGACGTTGGGGCTTAAGCCTGCAAAACGCATGAGCGAGCAGGCTTCCTCGCCGTTAAACCCGTTCGGAGAAAGTTCATTCGATGGCGCAAAAGCATGTGCAATGGCGGATATGTCAAAACTAAATAAAGATGAATTTCGAATGACCGGTTCCATTTCGTCGATATTTTCCTTGACGCTGCCCACGCGGTAACAATCAAAGCGCAGCTTGTCCATGGTTTCCAGCATATGGGGGTTAACGTAATAGCTTTGGAAGCCGATATGATTATAGTGGCGCACATAATTTGGCTCGCCGGTCAGCAACTCCATCAAGAAATTTTGACTTCTGTTTGGCGATTCAATATCGAGATCGATGAGTGCGTCGACGGACACCGCCTCGATGACCTGCTTTTTGTCAGCATACAGATTGTATTGGGAGAGCGTGAGGTCGTGGGAGCCGCCGATAATGACGATGGTCTTCGCATGTTCCGAAAGTTCTTTCAATACAGTTTTCAGCGCTGCGTAGGTATCATTGAGTGTAGCTCCCATCCTGACGTTGCCCGCATCTGCGATCCTCATGTCCTTGTGCCAGTAAAAGAGGGAATAAAATTGTTCGCGAACAAGCGCAGAAGACTTTGGTCCCTGGACCGAACG